>NZ_JAJALG010000020.1:0-77179 GCF_020515205.1 Alteromonas sp. McT4-15 | reverse complement strand
CTCCACGGCGAGAACGCAGCTTCCCCCGAACAGTTAAGAAGAGACCACAGCGATACAGCAGAAAGAAAAATGCCGCTCACCTTAAGTGAACGGCATTAGGCCTTTAAGCCTCCCTTTTCATTTCATTCAACAGCTATTTGCTCTCAATGTGTTAGCACATTGTACACCATTATGCTTTGAGCTGATTGCCAATGGGTAGTTGTCTAATACGCTTACCACATGCGGCAAAAATCGCATTGCATAACGCCGGCGCGTACACCGGGGTGGCGGGCTCACCAACCCCTGCTGGGGGCGCATCGCTTTTAATTATTTCCACATCCACCTCTAGCGGAGAGTCGCTCATTCTTGGCACGCGGTAATTGTGAAAGTTACTTTGTTGAACACGGCCTTTATCAAAGGTTATGCCGTCGCTAATTGCTGTGGTAATACCGTAAACCGAACCACCTTGGGTTTGATTTTTTACCGTGTCAGTATTAACAACGGTTCCTGCATCAATAGCAACCCATGACTTAATGACGTCCAAATCACCCGTTTCAGATACTTCAACTTCAACTACCGTGGCCACATAAGTTAAGAAACTGCGGTGAGCCGCTATCCCTAAACCTCGACCTTTTGGCATACTGCGCCCCCAGTTTGCCATTTTGGCTACCGTCTCAATAGTATTGCGCAAACGTCCAGTATCGAGTGGATACACTGCTTTGTCGCCCCAGTAATTCAAATACTCAGCATTTTGCTCCGTTACATCAATAATGCGATCTGGACCAATGACTTCTAGCAAGTAGTCTTTACTGTCTTTGCCTGCCTTGTGAGCAGCTTCATTAATAAATGACTGAACGGCAAACGCGTGGAAAATATTCGATACCGAGCGCATCCAGCCAATACGCGCCCTGGCTGGCGCTTCTCCGCGCTCTAATTTCATATTGGGTGTTAATATTGGATTGTCCGTAAAGCCTAAATCTAGTTCAAAGCTAAACGGTGCATTAGCACCTTCTTGGAATGTTGAGGCAATGGGAGAAAAGGCTGTTCTGTGGAGATACGCATCAATTTTGCCATCATCACCCAATGCCGCTTCAACATGCTGCGCGGATACTGCGTGATAAAAACCGTGTTGAATATCGTCTTCTCGTGTCCACTGAACGCGAATGGGTGCGCCTGTCTTCATTGAAAGAAAAGCTGCTTCGGCAGAAAAGTCTGGTTTTGATTTTCGTCCAAAAGCGCCGCCTAACATCGTAACGTGAACATTGATGTTGGCTTTATCCATGCCAACCATAGCACCCACTGTTTCCATGTCGGCTTGCGGATTTTGTGTCGCTGCCCATACGTCTACACGGTCGGGGTAGTACATTGCTGTTGCGCAAGGGGGTTCCATTGGCGCCTGTGCCAAATGGGGAACATAATAATCAGCCACCAGCTTATCGGTAGCCTTTGAAAGCGCCGCTATGGCGTCGCCTTTTTCACGCACATGGGCTTGTGGCGCGTTTACCGTAGCAATTAACTGCGCTTTAAATTCTTCGGAATTGTAACTGGCATTTGCGCCATCATCCCAAGTGACATTAAGCGCTTTTCTACCTTGCCACGCAGCCCACGTGTTCTTAGCAATAACTGCAACGCCACCTTTAGGCTGAAACTGCGGAGCACCTTTAGGCGATGGAATTTCTATAACGTCAACAACACCTTTTATGGCCTTTGCCGCAGTTGCGTCAACGCTTTTAACTTTTCCACCTACAACAGGAGGGCGCTCAATAATGGCAATTAGTGCTTTGGGTTCACGAACATCAGCGGCAAATGTGGCTTTTCCAGTTACTATGTCTTTAAGGTCGACGTGGGCCATGCCTGTATTGATGTAACGCCACTCGCTACGGGCTTTGAGCGATAACTCAGCAGCCGGTGGGGGTGTTATGCTCAGTGCGTCTGAAATTAGGTCTTTGTAGTCTAGCGTTTTTCCAGAGCTATGTGTGACAACATGTTGCTTGGCAACGCAAGTGTCGGCATCTACTCCCCAGCGTTTTGCTGCGGCATGTTGCATCATATAGCGCACGCTTGCACCCATTTCTCTTAGGCGTTGCATGTTGAAACGGATACTGCGCGAACCGTCGGTATTCTGATCTCCATAAGCAGGGTCACCTTTGCCTTGGATGACAATAACCTTGTCCCATGCTGCTTCCATTTCATCTGCAACAATTTGTGCAATGGCAGTACGAATTTGTTGTCCCATTTCTGAGCGGTGGCAGGTTATTTCAACCATACCATCAGGACGCAAGGCAACAAACAGGTTTGCTCGCACAGCATTGTCAGATGGCTTAGTTAATACACCCGCCATAGCCCGCGATGTGCTGCCCATAAAGTAAGTGCCCAACACAAGCGCGCCAGCCGCAGCGCTGGACTTTAAAAAGCCACGACGATTCATATCAAAGTAAGCGGTGGTAGTCTTCATACTTCTTCTCCCGCACGTTGTGGAGTGAAGTAGTTAACTCCTGCGTTCGCAGACATAGATTTAGCTGCCGATTTTATCGCTTTATGGATACGCGGATAGGTACCGCAGCGGCAAATATTACCCGACATGTTCTGCACAATTTCTTTGTCGGTTGGGTTTGGATTTGACGCTAGCAGACTTGCGGCTTGCATTATTTGGCCGCATTGACAAAAACCACATTGAGGGACTTTGTGCTCTATCCATGCTTGTTGAACAGGGTGGTCACCGTCTTCGCTTAACCCTTCAATCGTAGTAATGTTTCTGCCTTGAACCGCAGAAACGGGTAATACACAGGAGCGCTGGGCCACACCGTCAATATGCACGGTACATGCGCCGCACTGAGCCATACCGCATCCAAACTTGGGGCCTGTTAAATTGAGTTCGTCGCGCAGGTACCACAATACTGGTGTGGACGAATCACCAGAAAACTCGTGTTTGATGCCATTTACGGTAAACGTGATCATGGTCTTGTCTCCATAGGTAATCGATAGTTCATGACCTACTCAAGCTGCACAACAATATTGTGCGCCATGCGCTAAAGACTACATTTGCCTGTTTTATGCTTGATGCACTCATGGTGCAGGAGCCACTATTATTGTTATTTAAGGCTTCAATTAACTAAAGAGTATTAACCGTTGTTTTAAAAAGCGTATCGCAAAGGTCAACACAGTTTAGCGTTTGTTTACGTTAACACGTGAAACAGCCATGTGCATTGACTTAAGCTTAAATGCTTAACAGTTGCGACGGTTTTTGATTTAACGCTTAGTGCGATGATGATGGAGTATTATTGGTGTGAGTTTATTGTGCTGGAACTAATTCCAATAGAGCTATTATTTGTATTGAAGTGCAGGCCCTGCAATAACAAGGCCTTTGGAATTAGCGTAGTTTTCTCATCAATAAGAAACGGTCTAATTTTCGTGCGCCTGTTGTCATCGTTCGTTGGCTATACTTGAGCCAAGTGCGGGCTCTTGGCCAATCGTAACTAAGCAGAACTAGGCCGCTAATGACCAGTAAGATTGAGCCGGGAAGGAGTGTTAAAACAATACCGCTAACGAGCAAAAGTGCACCTAATGTTAGTCTAATTGTTCGCATTGTTATCTTGCCTCTTATACTGTTGGTACTTGTTAAACGTATTCGATACTACATAGTCAGTGTTATATATCCGATACCATATATTCGATGCTTCAGCGTGTTGGTTTTGGCGTAAACGTCTTTACTTACGAGCACGACTCCCTAAGTATAATGGTTGAATGTTGCGATAAAACCAACTTTTAAAATGTAAAAATTTGTCTATGCATGGTGTTTTCGATGCAATCGTGTTGCAACGAGGTAATAAAGCAAAGTATTCAACCCCGCACTTTTTTAACCATCAGCGTATTGATGAATAATTGTGCATTTGGCGTGTATAATCACCGTCTTTTCTGTTTATCGCTAGATCAGCGCTTCGAAATGAAGTACAAAGACAGTAAGCAAATTAAGCGCAGTTGTATCGATTCTGTTCAAGAATACTGAAAGAAATAGCGCTATCTAAAATATAGAGCGATTGCTCAAATGTATAACTATAAGAAAGAGAGTGAACATGGCAGAACCTCAAAACCAACAAATTAGCGAAGAGCAACGTGCCGAGTGGGTGAGAGAGCAGTTTCAGCGTGCTAACAAACACCTCGCCGAAAATGGCGTTTTATTTGATACTGTTGTGGCCTCTGAAAGTCGCTACCTTGTTCCTTACGTAGCGGTATGGAAAATTAAGGCACAAGATAACAAAAAGTATTGGGTAATGAGCGGCGATTTACCGGCGGACTTTACACAAGAGGGCAATGCGCCAAATGCACGAGAAGCCATTAAGTACTTTTCTATGATGTGGCAAATGAAAGCCGCTAACCTACGCGCAAGTTCTCCTACAGATAAAGCGGCGAATGATCTGGCGTCGATGCTAGAAACCCGTGCTGAAGGCCTTTATCGTATTCAAAGCTACGATGAGTTATGGGCTGCTCAAGAGCAAGTATAGTTCGCTTTTTGTAAGGGTCAGTGAAGTTGTGTTACGTCGGGTAAAGGAAAACGCTCGGCGGAACACTTTAAACGCTGGCGTGGCACGCCAGCGTCCATAAATACTTGTCCGTCTGGGATAAACCCGATGGAACGGTGGTAAGAAACGCTATCTAAGTTACAAATGACTTTTATGATAGGGACATCATTTTGTTTGGCAGCGCTAAGAAGTGCGGCGAATAAGGCGCGGTAGACGGGAAGCGTTCTGTGATTGCGTTTTACTGCAATTCGTCCCAGTTCGCCTTTTTTGGTCAAGCGACCTGTAGCAATGGGTTCATCGTTATCACTTAAAATAAGAATGTGACAAGCAGAATCATCCTGCTCGTCAAACTCGCTGGCCTCAGGCACTCGCCATTCCAAGACGAAAACATGCTCCCTCAGTGCTTTAAGTCGATGTTTATCCTTTTCCCAGTCGACACTTATGACCGTGAACGCCATAGGCTATAACTATTCCTCAAACCATTCCCAATAACCGTTATTTATGAGTGTAGTCAAGGTTTCTAAAAATGTAAAAGAGGGGGCTTCTTCGCAAACGGTAGCGTTCAACACGTCACCGCTTGCAAGCGCTTCAAACCACTCTCGATCTGCACTGGAAAAGTCAAACTGCGTACCATTTACAAATAATGCCTTTGGCATACCTTGCTTACCATAACTCACCAATGCCCTTACTCCGGCAGCAGGCACAAAGCTAATGCCGGCAGCAAACTCATTAGATACTTGTTCAAGAGATACTTCTGGCTCTAGCGGATATTCGGGTATACCTTGCTCGCTCATTGCTTCTAGCAAGCTTCTCGTAAAGCCTTCGCTGTTAATTGCTTCAATGAGTTGTAGCTTTAGCGCAGCCACATCGTGAGGTGACACAACGAAAGGTGCTGATTGCGTTGCTCGATTTGGATCAGAAAAGCGAATGTTATGCTCACCTTTGTCTAACATCATCGCTAAGCTTTCTGCGAGTTGAAGGTTATCAGGTGCGCGATAGCCTACAGAATAGGTCAAACTGTCTTCAATGGTTTGTCCGTCATGAGGCCAGCCTGTTGGTATATAAACGACATCGCCTGGCTCAACAACAACATCGATAATAGGATCGAAACCCTCAATTTGGCGCAATTTAGGATGAGGAAACACTTCTTCATAATTGCCGGGCTTACCCACGCGCCAGCGTCGCTTACCCTTACCTTGTACTAAAAATACATCGTATTGATCAATATGGGCACCAACGCCAGCGCCTTCTGTCGCATAGCTCACCATTAAATCGTCTAGTCGCCAGTGAGGAATAAAAGAAAAGGGCGTAAGAATTGGCGCTACGTCTTGTATGTATTTATCAACGCCTTGTACCAGAAGCGTCCATTTCCCTTTGCATAGGCGCTCAAAGTCATCTATCGGACCCTGTTCTACGTGCCAGTTCCCACTAATGTTATTCACAATACGAGAATCAACATCGGCTTCTTGGGCTAAACCTGCTAGGTCATTTTCATCGATCGGATCTTCAAACGCCTCAAAGAATCGTTTTAGTACTACAGGCTTTTGTTGCCAGTACTCTGCAAGAAAACGCTCTGCGTTGAAATGGTCAAGGTAGTATTCGTTCATGTAGTCTCAAAGGTGGGCTCGATAAGCGATGTATTATCAGTGATACACGCGGTATTTTCCAGTCATGCAAGGTCTACATGTAGTGGTTGAGTCATTGGAGGCTTTACCTAAAATGTTTTTTATATCAATGTTTGAGGGAGAGGGGGCTTTAACGTGTTGGTAGCAGTAGGCTGTTACTGTGCCAATCTTGGTGTTTAGCGGGGTTTCATTAAGCTCAGCAGATTGAACGCAGGGTAGCGATGCCATCGCGCGCTTATCTAAAGCCGTTGAATTTACTTGTGTATGCCGCTCTAACATAGCGGCACGATTAACCGTATTTCCCCATATGTCTATAGCGCCTGCATTAAGCAAACTTTCACTCAGTAATACATTGCCTTGGGCGATGCCTATTCTTAAACCGCAATTTAGATTGGTTAAATGTATGTGCTCGCTTGAAATGGATTGCATTGATTTTGCAAATAATAGCGCGCGTTCACTTCCTTTTTGCTTTTGCTCAATTCCTGTCTGTGTAATGAACGGACCTTCAGCGTACGAGTTTAAGCAAAGCCCAATGAACTGATCACCGTTGGTCTTAACTGGGTGAACATGGTAGAAACGAGCAATGCGTTCAAATTTTGAAAATAAGGTCGTGACAATAGCAAACGTACTTTCGTCGCCATAGCGTAAATTAAGCCCCTGAAAACCTGATATATCGCAAAAGATGACGACGGCATTACTGAGGTGAAAATAGCGTTTGTGTGACTGCTCGGTATTCCTTTTTTCTTGCCATACCATAACCCATTTCCTTTTGCGTTAAATCCATCATTTGTTCTTCACCTGTTCTGGTGCAACACCTTCTGCACATATAAAAAAAACGCGGCTCAATGACCGCGTTTTCAATGTACTAATATTACGTTGGCTTTATAACTGATCTACCAGCCTAATTGCATCGCCAATATAGCTTGCTGGTGTAAGCGCTTTAAGTTCTATCTTTGCCGCTTCAGGCATATCAAGATTATCGATAAACTCAGCGACGATTTCTGCGTTTACTTTTTTACCACGCGTCAATTCTTTCAGCTTTTCGTATGGCTTTTCAATTCCATAACGACGCATAACGGTTTGGATTGGCTCTGCAAGTAGCTCCCAGTTGTTATCTAACTCGTCTAGAAGGCTCTTTTCATTAACTTCAAGCTTGCTAATACCTTTTAAAGTAGCTTGATACGCGATTACCGCATAACCAACACCTACGCCTAAATTGCGCAGTACAGTTGAATCGGTAAGGTCACGCTGCCAGCGAGAAACCGGTAGTTTTGCCGCAAGGTGGTCAAATATGGCATTAGCCAGACCCAAGTTGCCTTCAGAGTTTTCAAAGTCAATCGGGTTAACCTTGTGTGGCATGGTTGAAGAACCAATTTCGCCAGCAACGGTTTTTTGCTTGAAGTGACCAAGCGCAATATAACCCCATACATCGCGATCAAAGTCGATAAGAATGGTGTTGAAGCGCGCGATGGCGTCAAACATTTCAGCAATATAATCGTGCGGCTCAATTTGTGTGGTAAACGGGTTCCACGTTAGGCCTAATGAAGTGACAAAACGCTCTGAAACGCCGTGCCAGTCAATATCTTTGTAAGCAGATAGATGGGCATTATAGTTACCGACTGCACCGTTAATTTTACCTAGTAGTTCAACGTTAGCAATTTGACTGCGCTGACGCTTAAGGCGAATAGCCACGTTAGCCATTTCTTTACCCATTGTGGTAGGCGAAGCTGGTTGGCCGTGGGTACGGGCCATCATAGGCACGTTTTGATAACGCTTTGCAAGTTCAATCAATGCGTCAATCAGCTTATCACAGTAGGGTAGAATTACTGTCTCACGTGCTTCGCGAAGCATTAATCCGTGTGAAAGGTTGTTAATATCTTCAGACGTACATGCGAAATGAATAAATTCGTTTACCGCTGACAGTTCGCTGTTATCAGCTACTTTTTCTTTAAGGAAATATTCTACGGCTTTAACGTCGTGGTTAGTTGTACGCTCAATTTCTTTGATGCGCATTGCATCGTCGACGCTGAACTCACTTACAATGCTGTCTAATAGCGCATTTGAGGTATCAGAAAAGGCAGGAACTTCTTCAATTTGTGGGTTAGTAGAGAGCATTTGTAACCAACGTACTTCTACTTCTACACGGTATTTAAGTAAGCCGTACTCGCTGAAAATGCTACGTAATTCTACGCTCTTGCCAGCATATCGACCATCGACAGGGGAAATTGCAGTTAACTGACTCAGTTCCACCTTAAAGCTCCTCACTAGTTTATTAATCGTAGCGCCTTAACGGCACTGTTTAGAATGTGTTTGCGTTTAAAAAGAATATTTCTTCGTTTGCCGCCCATTTGACGCCACATCACCGCCGCTCTTACGCCAGCTAAAAGTATAGCGCGTACTTTGTGTTGCGTTGCGGGTTGGCTGAGATAGTCAGGGTTACCTGCTACCTGAATGCGAGGGGCAAGAGGACTAATAATGTCGCTGTAAATACTTGCAAGAGATGACACTATTTGTGGGTTTTGAAAATCGATGTGGGCGAGTTGGCGTTGTACATGCGAGATGCGTTCAGCGAGTTCTTGCATGGCCTTTGGCTTTTTCGCTAATTTTCGTTCTAACCCCAATATGCTTGCGACATACCGAGTAAGCTCGGTATCTTTTGTTGCTTGCTTGTCAGATAGTTGCGTGGCAAGGGTAGTGTACCCAAGTTTAAGATTATCCAGTTTACCAAAGACTTGCTGAGGTGTTTCAGGGTCGGTTACCAGAATGCTCGACAGGCTTGCTTCTATTGCTTCGTTATCTGCACTACCTCGGCGCGCAAGCTGCTGAACTAAAGCTGCAGCTTGGCATACACCAGCAAGTGCTAAATTGTTTTCAATGTCTGCGTCTAACATTAACGGATATAGCTCTCTATGATACCGCCACCTAGGCAAACTTCATCTGCATAAAATACTGCAGATTGCCCTGGGGTTACTGCTTTTTGAGGCTCGTCGAAAATCACTTCGATTGTGTCTTCGCCAGTTGGCGAAATAGTACACGGAATATCAGCCTGACGGTAACGGGTTTTAACAACGGCACGCATTGGTTCAGTAATGGTTTGTCTGTCGACCCAATGCAGTTGTTTTGCCACCAAGCCTTTTGAGTATAAGCGGGGGTGGTTAGCACCTTGACCTACGATAAGTACATTTCGCGCAACGTCTTTATCGACCACATACCATGGCTCGTCACCATATTTAGCAAGACCACCAATGTGCAATCCTTTACGTTGTCCTAGCGTATGGTACATAAGGCCTTCGTGTTGACCAATTTCTTCGCCTTCCGCTGTTTCAATTACTCCCGGCTGAGCAGGAAGATAACGGGCTAAAAAGTCTTTAAACTTACGTTCACCGATAAAACAGATACCTGTTGAGTCTTTCTTATCGTGGGTGATTAGATCTTGCTCTTCAGCAATTTTACGTACTAGAGGTTTTTCGATATCACCCACGGGGAATAGCGTTTTAGCAACATGCTCTTCACCCAGCGTATACAAGAAATAGCTTTGGTCTTTGTTGTTATCTAAACCACGTAACATTTGCCATTTGCCATCTACTTCACGACGACGTACATAGTGACCCGTCGCAATGTAGTCAGCGCCTAAATCTTCGGCAGCAAATTCTAAAAATGCCTTAAATTTAATTTCTTTATTACACATGATATCTGGGTTTGGCGTGCGTCCGGCTTTATACTCTTCTAAGAAGTATTCGAACACGTTGTCCCAGTATTCTGCGGCAAAATTAATAGTGTGTAGCTCGATACCAAGCTTGTCGGCAACGGCTTGAGCATCTTTTAAATCTTCCGCAGCAGCACAGTATTCATCATTGTCGTCTTCTTCCCAGTTTTTCATGAAAAGACCTTCAACCTGGTAACCCTGTTGTTGTAACAGATAGGCTGAAACAGACGAATCGACGCCGCCGGACATACCGACGATTACTTTCTTGCTTGCGTTAGAATCAATATCACTCACTACGTATTGCACACTCATTAAATTAAAAGGAATTGAGAAGTAAGGGCCAAACTAGCATTTTCAAGTCACAAAAAAGCCTACTAACGATTAACGTTTTAAGTGTTTTGGCTAGCGCCCGTTTTGAGGTCGCGGATTTTAACAGATTACGCAGGGTAATTCACATGTTATCTCTTTACTTAAAAAGAAATGTATTTTCCATTTTCAATTCCGTCGATCGTCCAGTTTCCTACGCGGTAGCGAATTAAACGCAAAGTGGGATAGCCCACATGCGCGGTCATCCTGCGTACCTGCCTATTTCGACCTTCGCTTATTGTGATGGAAAGCCAGCTTGTAGGAATTGACTGTCGAAATCTTACTGGGGGATTGCGCTCCCAAACGGCGGGTTCGTCCATGCGTTTAACTTTGGCTGGGCGGGTCATACCGTCTTTGAGTTCAACACCATTTCTTAGGGCGTTTATTGCCGCATCATCAGCAATGCCCTCGACTTGAACCCAGTAAGTCTTGCTCGTTTTCGCTTTCGGGTGGGCCAACTTGTGCTGAAGTTTACCGTCATTAGTTAAAACCAACAGGCCCTCAGAATCTCTGTCTAACCGTCCAGCAGCATATACATCAGGCACATCAATGTAGTCTTTCAACGTTTCTCTGCCGTCTGCATCGGTGAACTGAGAGAGCACTTGAAAAGGCTTATTAAACAAAATTACTGTGGAAGGTGAAGCCATTTAAATTACCGAATATTAACCAAGAACGTACCTATTTTAACATGCACTCATGAGTTTTTGCGCACAGAAATCTGACGGCTTGCAGAAGTCGCAAAATGCAGAGTTTGTCGATAAATTCGGTGATCTTATATGTTAAGACAATGGTATGACTTGTAACTGAAACTTTCGACCCTATACTAATGGACGCAGTCGATACTATAAGGCTGAGCATTCGTACGTTTATTAAGCAGTTATCGGTAGGGAACCACGTTTCACGCGCCAGAATTGGCACACATGAGACGTGAAGCAGCGATAGAATGGAGCGTAGTAAAGTACGACGACGAAAACAGCAAGTGGCTAGGTACTGAGGGTTTAAACACCAAAGGTATTTAGTGGAAAGCATCAATTACGTATCGCAATGACTATGGGCGCAATATAAATATATTGCGAGTTGTTGCGACCCAATGGACTAAAAACGGTAGTACGCTGCCGACAAAATTGAGGTATATAATGACCAAGTCTAAGATCATCTACACGAAGACTGATGAAGCGCCAATGCTGGCGACTTATTCATTGCTTCCTATTATCCAGAAGTTTGCTGCGGCCGCAGATATTGACGTTGAACTGAGCGATATCTCGCTAGCTGCACGTGTATTGGCAAATTTCCCTGAGTATCTTTCTGAAGAACAAAGAGTGCCAGACGCGCTAGCTGAACTGGGTGAGATGACCCAAGACCCAAATGCTAACATCATCAAGCTTCCAAACATCAGTGCCTCAATTCCACAGCTTCGTGCAACAATTAAAGAACTAAACGCCAAAGGCTTTAACGTTCCAGCGTTCCCTGATTCACCTAAAACAGCTGAAGAAGAAGACATTCGCGAGCGCTACGGTAAAGTATTGGGTAGTGCGGTAAATCCTGTACTGCGTGAAGGTAACTCAGACCGTCGTGCACCGACAGCGGTTAAGAACTATGCCCGTAAGCACCCGCATTCAATGGGTGAGTGGTCTCAAGCGTCTCGTTCGCACGTAGCGCACATGCGCGGTGGCGACTTTTACTCTGGCGAGAAATCAGTGACCGTCGAAAAAGACGGCCACGTTAGCATTGAGTTTACAGGCAAAGATGGAAGCAAGAAAACGCTTAAGCCTCGCGTAGATCTGCTTGCTGGCGAAGTTATCGACGGCATGTTCATGAGCAAAAAAGCGCTTTGCGAATTCTTCGAAGAGCAAATCGAAGATGCGAAGAACACAGGCGTTCTATTCTCATTACACGTAAAAGCGACCATGATGAAGGTGTCTCACCCAATCGTATTCGGTCACTGCGTAAAAGTATTCTATAAAGACCTATTCAACAAATGGGGTGACCTGTTTGAAGAGCTTGGTGTTAATCCAAACAATGGTCTTGGCAGCGTTTACGACAAAATCGCAAGTCTGCCTGAAAGTCAGCGTTCTGAAATTCAAAAAGATATCAACGCATGTTATGCAGACCGTCCGCCAATTGCGATGGTTAACTCTGACAAAGGTATCTCTAACCTTCATGTACCAAGTGACGTAATTGTTGATGCATCTATGCCTGCAATGATTCGTAACTCTGGTCAGATGTGGGGTCCAGATGGTAAGGCGCACGATACTAAAGCAGTAATTCCTGAAAGTACGTATGCAACCATTTATCAAGAAGTTATCAACTTCTGTAAAACACACGGTGCGTTTGACCCAACCACTATGGGTACGGTACCTAACGTTGGTCTAATGGCGCAAAAAGCAGAAGAGTACGGCTCGCACGACAAAACGTTTGAACTAGAAGCAGACGGTACAGTGTCAATTGTTGACCAAGACGGCAATGTACTTATTTCTCACGATGTTGAAGAAGGTGATATCTGGCGTATGTGTCAGGTAAAAGATGCACCTATTCAAGATTGGGTTAAGCTAGCAGTAACGCGTTCACGCCAATCTGGCATGCCGGCAGTATTCTGGCTAGACGATGAACGTGCTCACGATGCGCAACTTATCAAGAAAGTTGAAAAATACCTTCAAGACCACGATACAAATGGCCTAGACATTCAAATTATGTCTCCTGTTCGCGCTATTCGTTACAGCATGGAACGTGCAATTCGCGGTCTAGATACTATTTCAGTAACCGGTAACGTACTTCGCGACTACCTGACTGACTTGTTCCCAATTCTAGAGCTTGGTACGAGCGCTAAAATGCTGTCAATTGTTCCATTGATGGCGGGCGGCGGACTTTATGAGACAGGCGCAGGCGGAAGTGCTCCTAAGCACGTTCAGCAATTTGTTGAGGAAGGTCACCTGCGTTGGGATTCACTTGGTGAATTCCTTGCACTAGCGGTATCGCTTGAAGATGTTGCTATTAAACACAGCAATACAAAAGCAAAAGTGATTGCTACAGCGCTTGATAAAGCTACAGAAAAACTGCTTAACAACGGTAAATCGCCGCTTCGTAAAGCGGGTCAGCTAGATAACCGTGGTAGCCACGTTTACCTAGGTTTATACTGGGCAGAAGAAGTGGCGAACCAAACAGAAGATGCTGAGCTAGCAGCGCAGTTCAAGCCTATGTATGATGAGTTATCAGCGAAGGTTGATGACATCTTGGCTGAGATTGATGCAACACAAGGTAGTGCGCAAGAAATTGGCGGTTACTACTACCCAGATGAAGACAAGCTTTTTGCTACTATGTCTCCAAGCAAGACATTAAAAGCTATTCTTGAAGCTTAATAGCTACTGAGTTCATGACTAACGTAATGTAGTCATGCTCACTGCAAAGTATTGCAGAAAAACTATGAAAACCCTGCGGTTAAAAACCGCAGGGTTTTTTATTTCCAACAAAAACCTTTGATAACTTATATGAAAATATACGCACACGTCATTTAAACGTACTGTAATTGCAGTAAACGCTTTATCTGATTTTACTTATATTGGTTGACTTGCGTACTTTTTTTGAGCGACGTTAGGTAGCAATCATCAAACGAGTGCAATTAAATTTAATTTAATAACTACCAAAATGAACATCGAAGTAGATAATGCTGATAGGGAAATTTAGAGCAAACAGAACCTGTGGCACTTAAAAACGCCATAAATAGGGTGACAGAAAAGCAAAAGCCCGGCTTAGAAAGCCAGGCCTTTAAAATTCTTTCTTAACGCTCAGGTTCTTCTTTGAAGCCAATGTTCTCAGCGTGCAGCCCTTTAGGGCCCTGCTGTACTTCGAACGTTACTTCCTGACCTGCTTTCAACGAACGATAACCTTCCATTTGAATCGTTGAGTAATGAGCAAAAATATCTTCACCACCGTCCTCTGGTACGATAAACCCAAAACCTTTCGCGTTGTTAAACCATTTAACTTTGCCAACCGCCATACTTCGACTTCCTCTTAATCCTTGAACTCACACGTATATGCCCCCATTATAGATCCAGAGACACAGTGGCCAGACCGTTTATGAAATTTCATACTCAAGGCCACTATCAAAATGTAGATTTTTTAACCATATTATGTCAAGGACAAATGTGAATAAATTTATTCAAAAGTTTGTACACATATCTGTCATGAAACCACTATTATTAAGTTATGAGTAAAGACAACGCTATTAGTATCGAAAAGGAAAAACAGAAAGACGCGCAGCGACAAAAGCCGCAGCCGCCTCCCATGTATAAAGTGTTGTTGAACAATGACGACTATACACCAATGGATTTTGTCATTGAGGTACTCATGCAGTTTTTCAATATGGACGCTGAGAAAGCCAACCAACTTATGCTGACCGTTCATTATCAAGGAAAAGCCGTGTGCGGCATTTTCACTGCTGAGATAGCAGAGACGAAAGTAATGCAGGTAAATCAATATGCACGCAAGCATCAGCACCCGCTGATGTGTACGATGGAGCAGGCATAAGGTATTTTGTAGAGGGCGAGCAATATGTTAAATAAAGAATTAGAACAAACGCTAAATAGCGCGTTTGTATTTGCCAGAGAGCACCGTCATGAGTTTATGACGGTTGAGCACTTGTTGTTGGCACTGCTTGATAACTCAGCTGCTCGTGATGCACTCAAAGCTTGTGGTGCGGATATAGAAGCAATTAAAAGTGAGCTTCTCTCTTTCGTGAAAGATACCACGCCACTGATTCTAGATGACCAGATTAACGAGCGTGAAACACAGCCAACGTTAGGCTTTCAGCGCGTACTTCAGCGTGCTGTATTCCATGTACAGTCGTCAGGCAAAGATGAAGTCACTGGTGCTAACGTACTTGTTGCTATCTTTAGTGAGCAAGAATCGCAAGCGGTATACATTCTCAAAAAAGCGGATGTTACTCGTTTGGATGTTGTTAACTTTATTAGCCACGGTGTAAGTAAAGCCGACGATGATGAACCTGTAAATCCAGAAGCCTCTGAAGAGGGCGAAGCTGGCGAAGAAAGTGGTTCAGCGCTTAGTAAATACGCCACTGACCTTAATCGACATGCTAAAGATGGAAAAATTGATCCGCTTATTGGCAGAGATTCTGAAGTGGAGCGCACTATCCAAATCTTATGTCGCCGACGGAAAAATAACCCGCTATTGGTGGGTGAGGCCGGTGTGGGTAAAACGGCTATCGCCGAAGGGTTAGCGTATCGTATCGTCAATGACGATGTGCCAGAAGTTATTGCAGAAAGTACAGTGTACTCACTGGACTTGGGCGGTCTGTTAGCAGGTACAAAATACCGCGGTGACTTTGAGAAACGTCTTAAAGCTATCTTGAAAGAATTGGGCAAAGACAAAAACGCTATTTTGTTTATTGATGAAATCCATACCATTATTGGTGCTGGTGCCGCATCGGGCGGTGTAATGGATGCATCGAACTTGCTTAAGCCGAAACTTTCTAGTGGCGAATTGCGCTGTATTGGTTCAACGACTTATCAAGAGTATCAAGGTATATTTGAGAAAGATCGCGCACTCGCTCGTCGCTTCCAAAAAGTCGACGTTACTGAGCCAAGTGTTAGCGATACGACGAAAATTTTGTTAGGGCTAAAAAGTCGCTACGAAGAGCACCATAATGTGCGTTTCACACAAAAGGCAATTCAGGCTGCTGCTGAGTTGTCAGCTAAGTACATCAATGAGCGTCACCTCCCTGATAAAGCAATAGATGTTATGGATGAAGCGGGTGCTAGTCAGCGCTTGTTGCCGCCGTCAAAGCGCAAGAAGACAATTGGAGTAGGCGATATTGAGCAAATCATAGCTAAAATGGCGAGAATTCCAGAGAAGTCTGTATCGGCGTCTGACAAAGAAGTACTCAAGAATCTAGGGCGCAACCTTAAAATGGTGGTATTTGGCCAAGACAAGGCCATAGAGACCCTTAACGATGCAATCTTATTGTCTCGCTCTGGTCTTGGTACAGAAACTAAGCCTATAGGTAGCTTCTTATTTGCAGGTCCAACGGGTGTGGGTAAAACCGAGGTCACACAGCAACTCGCTAAAATCATGGGCGTGGAGCTCGTTCGCTTTGATATGTCTGAGTACATGGAGCGTCATGCGGTGAGCCGCTTAATAGGTGCGCCTCCTGGCTACGTAGGATTTGATCAAGGTGGTTTGTTGACGGATGCAGTTATTAAAAACCCGTATTCTGTGGTGCTCTTAGACGAAATTGAAAAAGCGCATAGCGATATTTACAATATTCTTCTTCAAGTTATGGACCATGGTACGTTAACCGACAATAACGGCCGAAAAGTGGACTTCAGAAACGTAGTGCTTGTCATGACTACCAATGCTGGTGTTCAGGAAACCGTACGCAAGTCTATTGGCTTTAAACAGCAAGACCATAGTCATGATGCTATGAGCGAGATCAACAAGGTATTCACGCCTGAATTTAGAAATCGCCTCGACGGGATCATTTGGTTTAACCACCTTGACTCAGAGGTCATCCTGCAGGTTGTTGATAAGTTCATTATTGAGCTTCAGGCGCAGTTAGATGCTAAAGGCGTGTCGTTTGAAGTAAGCAGTGCAGCAAGAGCTTACCTTGCTGAAAAGGGCTACGACAAAGCGATGGGCGCAAGACCTATGGCGCGTCTAATTAAAGATGAGCTTAAGAAGGAACTGGCCAACGAGTTATTGTTTGGTGAACTGGTGAAAGGCGGAAACGTTAAAGTTGATTGTGTAGAAGACAAACTGACGTTTGAATACGCAGGTGTGGATGCTACTTCAGAAGAACCTGAGCCGAGTTAATCGCCACAGTAATACAAATTACAAAATAATGTATAAAAGGGGCTAGCGTTTGCTAGCCCCTTTTTTGTGCATAGTGAAATGCACAAAAAAGCCCGGTAATAGACCGGGCTTTTAACAATGCGTTACCGCTTCAATGGCTCATTATCTTGCGCGATAAACGATACGACCTTTGGTCAAATCGTAAGGAGTCATCTCAACGGTGACCTTATCGCCAGTAAGAATTCGGATATAGTTCTTACGCATTTTACCAGAGATGTGCGCAGTCACTACGTGACCGTTTTCTAGTTCAACGCGGAACATAGTGTTAGGTAGTGTGTCTAACACAGTACCTTCCATTTCAATACAATCTTCTTTTGCCATGTAAAGCAGTTACCTCAGTAATTCAAAATTTTTGCCGCGCAGACCTTACCCAATCTTGGGTTCAGTGTAAAGTAATTAATGTATTTTCAGCTAAATAGTTTAGAAAAGCACACTAATCCGCGCTTGGTCAGGATTATGGGTTTGTTGTTGAAATAAGCTGCCATTGATTATCAACAAATTGCTCAAATGGCAGAAACTTGTGTTTGTACGACATTTTTTGGCAACCTTCCACGTAATATCCTAGATAAAGATACTGATGCCCCAACAATTGCGCCTGTTCAATTTGCTGCAATATCATCCAGGTACCTAACGAATGTCGCTCGTAATCAGGGTCGAAAAATGTGTACAGTGCCGATAATGCCAGTAGTTGATTGTTTTCGTCGATAACGTCGGTCACAGCAACGGCAATAAGCTTGTCTCCATCATACGCTTCTAGAAAGTGCGTCTTCATCCAATCACACAACACGAAATTGTCGAACTGTTCCTGCGAAGGAGGATACATACTCCCGTCAGCGTGACGCTCGGTGATATAGCGTTCATACAGCGGATAATATGATGCTGCTGGTGTGTTGGCAAACTTAACCGAAAATGGCTTGTTGCTTTTCAGTATGCGCTTTTGACTGCGAGAGGGGGTAAATGCATCTACTGGAATTCGCACTGATTTACATGCTTTGCAGCTAGGGCAATGTGGCCGGTAAATTTGTTCACCGCTGCGTCTAAACCCCGCTTGAATAAGTTGAGCATAACGCCACGCTTGAAAATCATTGTTTTCAGCATACACAAGTAATTGTTCTTGCTCTTCAGGCAAGTAACTACACGTAAATGAATGTGTAATACCGAACTTCATGGCGTAATAACCTTTGGTTGCCACCTTGCTAGGTAATTAGGCAATAGTGCGCCTTCTTCATTTAAAGTGTGGTTGTTCTTCTGCAGTTTTTCAACAAACTGACCCCGCGAAACGCTTTTTGCACCCAAAGACATCAAATGCTCCGTTGGCAACTGACAATCTATAAATGCCATGTTCTGCTGTTTCATATGTTCAACTAAGGCTAGCATGGCCAACTTAGACGTATTGCTCTTAGTATGGAACATTGACTCACCACAAAAGACTTTGCCTATTCCTACGCCATATAAACCGCCGACTAGATCATCGCCATCCCATACTTCTACAGAATGCGCTAAACCCAAAGTGTGTAAATGCTTATACGCATCCATCATATCCTCTGTAATCCACGTGTCGGTTGATAATCCATCGTTATTAGGGCTTTTGCGTGGAATCGACGAGCACGCTTCAATCACTTCTTCGAAAGCATGATTGAGCGTCACAGGATATTGTTGCTTACGAGCCAGTTTTCGCAGACTCTTACTAGCAATGAAATCATCCAAGTCAATGATTGCCCTTGGGTCGGGCGACCACCACAAAAGTGGTTCATCATCGCTAAACCAAGGAAATATGCCTTGAGAGTATGCTGAAAACAAACGAGGGGGACTAAGGTCCGCACCAAACGCTAGCAAGCCACTTGGATCGCTCAAAGCAGTGTCTACAGGAGGGAAGGGAGCACCTTCTTCAATATAATGTAAAGCGATCATAAGTCGGTAGGGGCCCTGCAAACTACAGGGCCAAATTACAGTTTTTAGCCTTGTTCTGGCATAAATCCATCAAGGAATTTTTCTGCGTCAAGCGCGGCCATACAGCCCGTTCCCGCAGATGTTATTGCTTGGCGGTAAATGTGATCACTCACGTCACCAGCGGCAAATACGCCCTCTACACTGGTTTGCGTTGCATTACCATTTGTACCGCTGTTAACCACGATATAACCGTCTTTCATTTCTAGCTGACCATCGAAAATGTCGGTGTTCGGCTTGTGACCAATCGCAATGAAAAGACCCATTACATCAAGTTCTTCAGTGGCATCGCTGTTTGTGTCTTTAATGCGGATCTTGGTTACGCCCATTTCATCACCAAGTACTTCGTCAAGTGTGCGATTTAGGTGTAAAACAACGTTACCGTTCTCAGCTTTGTCACGAAGACGCTGCTCAAGAATTTTCTCACTTCTAAAGCTATCTCTTCTGTGGATCACATGAACTTCAGAGGCAATGTTTGATAAATAAAGCGCTTCTTCTACCGCTGTATTCCCACCGCCCACAACGGCTACTTTTTGATTGCGATAGAAGAATCCATCACACGTTGCACATGCAGACACACCTTTGCCCATGAACGCTTGCTCTGACTCCATACCAAGGTATTTCGCCGAAGCACCTGTTGCGATGATAAGCGCATCACACGTATACGTACCACTGTCACCGTACAAGGTGAATGGACGTTTGGTTAGGTCAGTTTTGTTGATGTGGTCAAAAATGATTTCGGTATCAAATTTTTCGGCGTGCTTTTGCATACGCACCATTAGGTCTGGACCAGTAAGTCCTTCCGGGTCGCCTGGCCAGTTCTCCACTTCAGTAGTGGTAGTAAGCTGTCCGCCTTGTTGAATACCAGTTAGAAGTACAGGTTCTAAGTTAGCGCGTGCCGCGTAAACTGCAGCTGAATAACCCGCGGGGCCTGAACCCAAGATAAGTAGACGGACGTGTCTGCTTTCTGCCATTTTCGTCTCCAAATAATTCACCCAAGCGGGCTACTTTATTAAATCTCTTAGAACGCTAGGTAAGGGCAATCATGATTAAATCAACCTTATCACTGCGTTTCTTTTTGTTGTTATACATTAAAGGCAGCTATGATGCCTTTTAGCGATGAAAATGTCACTCAAAGAGTAGCGCCTCTTTTAGAGCAAGTTAGTCTTTGATGTATGCTTTTTTGCTAAAACAATTACCATTGACCTTATTTTTGCGACGAACAAACGGCGTAAAATGATACGCTCACCAATGAAATTAAACTTCTGTTAGGTTTCTGTGTCTTAAGATAAGTAGGCGTATAAAACCCACAAACAGTCTTGTATTAGCCCAAAAGACGATTACAATTTGACTTAGGAATGGTGATAATAAATTACGCATTCTTTTTGGTTATGCATGATTTTAGGCGCAGAGGTGAAGCATGTCTCAATCGGTGATCACGTTGTTAAAAGATGGACAGCAATACATGAAGACATGGCCTGTAAAGAAGGAGCTATACGCTTACTTCCCTGAGTGTCGAGTGATTGCAGCAACCAAGTTTGCCATTAAAACCATGCCGCCGGTTGCCATTGTGTCCTGTGCGTTACTATTGCAAAATCTTGGTGTGGAGTATTTGCCGCAGACAATCGCGATTGGTGCGTTTTTTCTAAGTCTTCCCATGCAAGGATTGTTGTGGCTTGGACACCGTTCCGACCAGTATCTACCGCCCCAGCTTAAAAGTTGGTATCAGGATATTCATTCCAAAATGCGATCTCAGGGATGTAATGTTGCATCAATTAAGTCTAAGCCAAAGTATAAAGAGCTGGCTCACCTACTAAAAACGGCGTTTAACGACTTAGACAGTGTATTCACTAAACACTGGTTCAACTAAAGCGCTCAACAAACACCAATATAGTTAATTGTGTGTCGCTTTAAATGCGCGTTTATCGAGCGCTAGTGCTCTTACGTACGCTCAAGTATACCGTTACACTTCTTACAGCGATACTGAGCCCCCTTAAGAATCTTATTATGCCGTCTAATAGTAAGTGCGTAGTTATCGCATAAGCAGTGGTAATTTACTGTATTGGTGGTGTTTCCTATATCAAAACTATGCGTCGTATTTGGCATGCACCCGAAAACCTGCTTCATGATAGCTTGCCACTCGATGCCGTGAGGTTTAACTTTTCCATATAATTGCCAAGTTAATAGATGGCTAACTTCGTGAGGAACGACATCTTGCAAAAAAGCGCTGGTATTGTCTTTGTATAGTATTGGGTGAAAGTTAATTCTGTTTTGTTGTAAAAACGCGGTACCTGCGTTCTTTCCAGAGCGTCGATAGCTAATCGATGGGCGAGGGAAGTGTTTGTCGAAGAATCGTTCTGCACGCTCGTAACAAACAAAAACAGCGTCTTGTATAACTTGACGCTGCTCTGGTGATAAATCATGTGTTGCGATGTTTTCTTACTCTACAGATTAGGCCATTGGGTAACCGCTAGCTAATAGACGCGTAGCGGTTACCCTTTTTAAGGCGCTATTTTACATCGCAAGGTAAGCAAAGCACATAGGTACCTTTCGGATCGTTCAATTTGGTCACTGTACTTACTTCATTGAGAACGCGTTTTAGTTCATTGACCAACGCCGTGTCTGTATTTGCAAATTGCCATTTACCGACTACTGCCATTGCTTGTCCGAAAAATTCTTTCCAGAATATTTCCTGAGCAGAAAGAGTACGCTGTACATAGAAAGTATCGAAGTTTTCAAGTTCAGCCATTTCCGCAGCGGCGGTAACGGCATCATCTAAAGTGCCTAGTTGATCGACAAGTCCTAAGTCAATGGCATCACTACCAATCCATACGCGGCCTTGTGCTACCTTATCAACCTCTTCAACAGACATATTACGTGCGTTTGATACCAGTGATAAGAAATTGCCATAGGTGTTCTCGACATTGCGCTGAAGTATTTGACCAAACTCTGGCGCAAGGGGGCGGGCCGCAGAAAAACCAGTAAGTTCTGTAGAGCCTACGCCATCACTGTGAATACCTAAGTAATCCAGTGAATTTTCGTAAGTCATAAACATGCCAAATACACCAATAGAACCGGTAATAGTACTAGGGCTAGCGATAATGCGATCGGCACTTGCTGCAATCCAATAACCACCTGATGCTGCGTAGGTGCTCATTGAAGCAATAACCGGTTTGCCAGCACGCTGAAGTTCAAGTACTTCCTGACGTATAATCTCAGAAGCAAACGCGCTGCCTCCCGGCGAATCGATTTGTAGTACGACAGCCTTAACATTGTCGTCAAAACGCGCTTTTCGCAATAACTTTGCAGTACTGTCACCACCTACCGTGCCCGCTTTTTGGTTACCATCTAAAATAGTACCTTTGGCGACGACAATCGCGACTTTATCGATATCGTTGTTAACCACTGGCATCGGTGGGTTGACCACCTTCAAGTACGTGTTGAAAGCGGTGTAGTTAATACCAAGTTGATTTTCATCCTTGCCAACTAACTCAACAAGTTCTTGGCGCACTTCTTCACGGGTTTTAAGTGCATCTACCCAGTTGTATTCAAGCGCGTATTGAGCAAAGTCACCGCCAGCCGCTTCGAATTTATCCAACAAGCCTTGTAGCGTTTCGTCAAAGTTAGCTTCGTCGATACCACGAGCTTTTGCAACGTCTGCTTTATACTGTGCCCAGTAGCCATCTAGCCACTGCTTTTCGGCACGCTTAGCGTCTTCTGACATGTCGTTACGTATTATTGGCTCTACTGCCGACTTATAAGTTCCTACACGGAAAATGTGTGTAGTAACCTTGAGTTTTTCCAGCATATCTTTGAAATACATGCCATAACGACCGTAGCCTTCAAACATTAGACCACCCATAGGATTCAAATAGATATGGTCGGCATGGGCAGCAAGATAGTATTGGTCCTGAGAAAAGTAATCACCAATTGCATACACTGGTTTCTCAGACGTTTTAAATTCATCGATAGCGTTGGCAACAGTACGCAATTTATCTAAACCACCGCCACGAAGGCCCTGAAGGTCAAGCACTAACGCTTTAATACGGCGGTCTTTCTGTGCATTTTCTAGTACTTTTACTACATCGCGTACCAGTACTTCCGGATTTTCAGGTTGGTCACCCAACGACTCTTGAATGAATTGCTCGAAAGGGTCAACGCTTTCTTTTTCAATTACCAATTGGCCATTGAGTGTTAGAAATAGCGCGCTGTTTGATTTCACGGTGAGTTGATCACCATCTTGGCTAGTAATGGCGATGATAAGACCAACAAAAATAACCAAAAAGATGATGTTAAAAAACAGTTTGCGGGTAAAGTTTAGCACCGTCCACAAGCCAATAAACAAGGATTTCGTCCAACTTCCTTTGGCTGCCATAAATCACTACCTTTTCTAAATTTAATCAATGAACTCTTGCTGCTTTAGCGCAACGCGTTCAGCGTATAAACGTATATAAGCCTATTATGTTACCGAAAACGAGTAAGATCGCGAATTTAATTGTAACTTTTTATTTGGCGCTATCACTTTTCTCATTTTCATCCTCGATCCATTTGGCGATGAGTTGTGCAATACGTTTGTGGTCGTTTTCGCTTAGCGTTAACAATAGGTTACCTGACGTTTTTTTATACCCCGTTTTTTTGTGACCTTTTTGCATTATTCGCAAAAACGGTGAATGGTTATCGTTTTGAGATGAAAGATTTTTCATAAACCACCGTTCTTTTAAAGTATAAATACCGATAAGGATAACAATAATGATAGGCCTATATACACGAGTAGTTAAAAGTTTACGACACGCCGATGGTATACCACTGCTTTTGTTGCGACTTTATTTAGCACCAGTAATGATTCAAGCGGGTTGGAATAAAGCATCAAGCTTTGAAAGTATTGTAGAGTGGTTCGGCAATGAGGACTATGGTTTGGGCCTGCCTTTTCCAATGGTGTTAGCATTTTTGGCCACAGCCGCTGAACTCGTAGGTGGTGTGCTAATTCTATTTGGTGTATTAACACGACTAGTCTCTATCCCTTTAATGATAACGATGGTTGTTGCCATGGTGAGTGTGCATGCAGAAAACGGCTGGTTAGCAATTGCTGATGCGTCGTCGTGGCTTGCTGACGGTACCATTCTTCACAGCGAAAGTATTTTATCTGCACCCGAAAAACTCGCGGCGGCCAAGTCATTGCTTCAAGAATACGGAAATTATGACTGGCTGACTTCCAGTGGTAACTTTGTAGTGCTAAATAACGGGATTGAGTTTGCTGCAACCTATTTTGTCATGCTGCTTGTTTTGTTTTTCTACGGTGGCGGTAGGTACGTTAGTGTCGATTACTTTTTTACACCATCTAAGAGCGAACGCTTTGAATAGATAAACCTTGATAAAGACCGGAAATTTCTGGTCTTTTTTATTGTGCAGTCGTAGGATCATTACAGCTAGCGCGTGTAAACCTTTGCGGTACATCCTTAACGCAAAGCTCAACATTCGCGAATTTAAATTACACTATTTTACAGCTGGAGGTTGCACGTGGATGCATTAACCCTACTACTTAACAGAAGCTCTCAGCCCAGATTGTCAGCACCAGCACCAAGCGGTGATGAACTTGAAAATATTATGCAGGCAGCGCTTAGAGCGCCTGATCATGCGTGTTTAACGCCGTGGCGATTTATTGTCTGTGAAGGAAAAGGGTTAGACAAGTTAGGTGCGCTCTACGAGCAATCTGCTATTGAAAACGGAAAGTCACAAAAAGAAATTGATAGGGCTGTTCAGTTACCTCATCGTGCACCTATGGTGATAGTGGCTATTGCTAAGTATCACGAGCATGAAAAAGTACCGCGCGTCGAGCAGATTGCATCGGCAAGTTGCAGCATAATGGCAATGCAAATGGCAGCCGTAGCACAAGGTTTTAATGGCATGTGGCGCACAGGTAGCTACGCGCAATGCGATACCGTAAAGAACGGTTTTGGTTTGGCTGAAGACGATGAAATAGTTGGTTTTTTATATCTAGGTACGCCAGCATTTAAGCCTGCCCCTAAGCCACAACGAAATACACAAGACTATTTTGAATATTGGCGTTGAGTTTTTTTACATGTAGTTTGAGTTACAAAGTGCGCTGCTCTTACGCGGCGTGTTTTTTACTGTCACGTTTTATTAAGAAATTTTCTTAAATCGACTCGGCATAATGGCGTAAATGACCGAACATATTGTTATTACAATGAACGAATGAATAATGAGGCCTACTGAATTTAGCGGGTCAGGCTGACATTGTGTTTTAAGGACAGAGCAGAAAAGAAACTCCACGGTAAACGTAGACATGACAGTTAATCCGACTATCGCTAAGTAGCTGAACAACTCTCTTAATTTTAGGGTCACGATGACTAATAAAATGACTATTACTGGCACACCCATAATTAATAATGTTTGCATCTTCTTTCCTTAGCTTGTTATTTCACCGGCATTCCATAGGCTTTTGATATTAACTTTTTATATTCTTCCAATGAAGGTAGCCCAACTTCGGCTCTTCTACTGTCTACGTTATCAATATCGTAAATTGGGTCAAACACTAACTCACCATCTTCAATATTTAACTGAGTGCCATACACTTGTTGTTTATCTTGATGAACCAAAACTCGGTCTGTTAAAAGCGCAAGCTCTTGACCTGAAATGCCTTCACCATTTAAGTATGAACGTTTTAACACAGGGAGCATTTCTTCTTGAAAAGCATAATCAGGCGAGTGTTGAACAATCAAAAAAGCAGCGTTAACGCCATCTTTGCCTACTGATTTTTCATTTACCCATGAGTGCTTTTTAACGATAGCTTTTAGTCTTGCGGTGTTTTTGCTGTCAACTGAGCGCATCTTTTCGAATAGCTCAAAAGGTGCATTTTCCAACCCTATGCGAGTTATCTCGTTCCTCACTGTTTGATCTGCTCTGGCCATGGATTGAAGTTCTTTTTGCAATGGAACATTCGATGCGCCTAAACAATTAAATGAGAAAAAAAGAGTGAGAAGAAAGATACGCATTGCTAAAGTCCTTTTTTAGTACGTCGTTAATCGGTCGGCTACACAATGCACAAAAGAAAGAAGAAAGGGAAACTTCGTTTAGTCGCATAATCAAAAAGCGAGGTATTGGCGGTCACATAAAACCTCTCTTTTCTTGTTAGCATGTTAGCGTAGCGTTGTAGCCAGCAAACTTTCTAATGTTAATAACTCTATCGTTATCAAGTAGCCAGTATTGGCCTTTTATGCCTTTTAATACGCCTGAAAAGCTTGGATCTTTGTCCAGGTTAAGTGATTTAATTTTTACCGGATAATCATTAACAGGGTAGTGAATATCATGGGTAGTGGTTGTCACTTCGCTGACAGCTTGTAAACCTTTCTCTTGCTTTAGTGCGTCTAAATTGGTGGCAATTTTTTCAAGTAATTCTTGTTTTACTTGCAGCAAGTCTACATCCTCAGGCTTGCCTTTTAACATTGTTCGCCAGTTTGTTTTATCTGCAATATGCTCTTTACACAGCGTCTCAACAAGCCCGCTGGTTAATCTGTCAGGTACGCGTAACATTACTGTTGCCTGTGTTGCGCCTTGGTCCATCCAGCGGGTCGATACGCCTTCGGTGATTTGTCGCGTAATTCCTACTTTAACCGTGCCAGTATTCGCCAAATAGACAAAATGTTCGTTAAAACAGTGTGCTTCGCCCCATTCAGGTTCACGGCATGTTCCTTCATGATAGTGGCATTTCTCAGGCTTGATGATGCAACTGTCGCATTGTGCGAGTGAAATTAGGCAAGGGTAACAATAGCCTTGGTTGAAGCTTTTTTTGGTCTTGCGGTTGCAATGTACACAGTTTATTTCGCCGTTGTACGTGAGTGATATTTCATTGCCTATTAGCGCATTAATATCAACATTCTCATCGCCTATGGGCAGTGTATAGTGCACGTTATTATTATCGTCTGCGTGAGTGCGCATTTTACGCAATACGCCAGTATAGGTTGTTGTCACGGTATTACCTTTGTTATTCGCTTAGCTCGCCGCGCAAGTTTAGCGTGAGCTTTTCACTGATTTCTTCAAAAGACAAGCCTTTGCTGAGTAAGTAATGCAGCTTCGCCAATGCTGCCTCGGGTGTCATATCGCTGCCTGACAATACGCCGACTTCTTGTAATCCATGACCCGTAGCGTAGCCCCCCATATTTACGCGACCACGCATACATTGGGTGCAGTTAAGTACAGGTATTTCGCGCGCTTTTGCATACTTTAGCTGTGCAATCAACTCAGGGTTTTGTGGTGCATTACCTACACCATAACTCAGTAAAATGAGTGCATTGACAGGTTGCTGCAGCGTATTTTTAATTACCTCTGGAGCAATGCCCGGGTAGAGACTTACCATTCCAATCGGTTGTGCTTTAACGTTAGACACCGTGAGTGAATCGGATGGGGTAGTGGCTAGCTTTCCCGATTTAATGCGAATGTTAATGCCAGCCTCAAGCAATGGCGGAAAGTTAGGTGAGTCAAATGCGCTAAACCCATCAGCGTCCACCTTTCTGCTGCGGTTTCCGCGTAGTAAACGATTGTTAAAAAATAGACCGACCTCAGCAATAGGGTAGTTCGCTGCGACATAAAGCGCGTTTAATAAATTAACCTGACCATCTGAACGCAATTCGGCAAGTGGTATTTGCGAGCCTGTGACAATAACCGGTTTAGAAAGGTCTTCTAGCATGAAACTGAGCGCCGATGCGGTATACGCCATGGTGTCAGTACCATGCAAAATGATAAAGCCATCATAGGCATCATAGTTTTGTGCTATGTCATCGGCAATACGCTGCCAATCGGACGGGTTCATGTCAGACGAGTCTATGAGATTGTCATACTCATGAAGCGTAAACAACGGCATTTCTGGGCGATGGAATTCAGGCATGTTTTTAAGAGTATCTGCCAAAAAGCCAGCAGCAGGGACGTACCCTTGCTTCGAAGGCTTCATACCGATGGTTCCGCCAGTATAAGCAATGTATATGTGTTTGCGCATTGAATGCCCTTAGCGTTAACGAGGGAATAAACTTTTAAGACGGGCATTCTAACAACCCGAATTAGTTTGTCACGCTAATAGCGTTAATTTCGACAATCCAAGTGCTCCGATTTAAAGACACAAAAAAAGCGGTGATAACACCGCTTCTTAATTAAACACATACCGCAAAGGCAATCATAGTAAAGAAAATGACTTACTTAACTTCTTTACCTGCTGCTTGTTGGTCTGCATGATAACTTGAACGAACCATTGGGCCACATGCTGCATGGGTAAAACCAATTTCTTTAGCATAGTCACCTAGTGCGTCAAACTCTTTCGGGTGCACATAACGCTTCACAGGGTAATGGTGACGGCTTGGCTGAAGATATTGACCAAGGGTTAACATGTCTACGTCATGTGCACGTAGGTCACGAAGTACGCCTTCAATTTCTTCATTTTCTTCGCCCATACCCATCATTAGACCTGATTTAGTCATCACATCCGGGTGTTGCGCTTTAAACTTCTTAAGTAAATCTAGCGACCACTGATAATTAGCCCCTGGACGACATTCACGGTACAAACGTGGAATGGTTTCAAGATTGTGATTGAACACATCAGGAACACCATTTTTGAAAATCTCTAGCGCACGGTCCATACGACCACGGAAATCAGGCACTAGCACCTCAATGGTGGTCGATGGACTATGTTCACGAATAGCGTTAATACAATCAACAAAGTGTTGAGCACCGCCATCGCGCAAGTCATCACGGTCCACAGAGGTAATAACCACGTAACGAAGATTCATTTCAGCAATCGTTTTAGCGAGTTTTTCAGGCTCTTCTGCACTTGGTGGTAACGGTTTACCATGGGCAACGTCGCAAAATGGGCAGCGGCGAGTACAAATGTCACCCAGAATCATGAAGGTTGCAGTGCCGTGATTAAAGCATTCTGCTAGGTTAGGGCAGCTTGCTTCTTCACATACTGAATGCAGATTGTTTTTGCGAAGTGTTTTCTTGATGTGATCAATTTTTTCAGTTGTTCGAGGCAACTTAATTTTGATCCACTCCGGTTTACGCAGCATTTCTTCCTTTTCAGTAGGAATAATGGTGACGGGAATATGTTTTACTTTTTCATCATCACGGAGCTTAACCCCCGCTTGCGGTCGTGCGTTACTCATCAAAACCTTCTTTGTAAGTTGTTTGGGTAATGGACAGCGCTTCTAACAATAAGTCAGTTAGCTCACTACCCGCTATTTCAAGCGACGTGGGACCGTTTAGACGTGCAGTATCAATCATTTCCATACCTGCATATCCACACGGATTAATTCGCTGAAACGGCGATAAATCCATATTAACATTTAACGCCAAGCCATGAAATGAGCAGCCATTACGTATTCTTAAGCCAAGGGAGCAAACTTTTTTCTCATCCACGTACACGCCAGGTGCGTCGGGCTTCGGGTAAGCTTTTACACCATATTTTGCAAGTAATCCGACCACTGCTTCTTCCATCGCAGTGACTAAATGACGTACACCTAACTTTCTGCGTTTGATGTTTAGCATTAAATAAATAACTTGCTGACCTGGGCCGTGATAAGTTACCTGACCACCGCGGTCCACTTGGACTACTGGGATATCACCGGGCATAAGAATATGTTCAGCTTTTCCCGCTTGTCCTTGGGTGAATACAGCGTCGTGTTCCACTAGCCAAATTTCATCTTCAGTGTCAGCGGTTCGCTCATCGGTGAAGCGTTGCATAGCCTTAAAGATAGGCTCATATGATTGTCGGCCTAACTGACGAATAATCACGTTGTGATCACTGCTGATAGTTGACTGCTCGTTCACTTATAGTACAACCCTAACTAGCTCAAGCTTTGCCAGTTCAGTATAAATGGTTTCCATATGCTCTTTGCTGGTAACGCGCACGCTAACAGAGATTGAGTGATAGCTACCTTTGCTGCTTGGTTTAACCGTTGGCGAGTAGTCGCCAGGGGCATGTTGTTGTAGACACGTTACCACTTGCTCAGGCAAGTCTTCATGAGCAACGCCCATTACCTTAAACGTTTGGTGTGTCGGAAAATCAAGTAATTCGTCGAAACGGGTATCCATGCGATATCCTCGGTACAGTAAATCTCATATAAAAAAACGGCCAGATTGTAACAAATCTGGCCGCTTCACCACTAGGTTTTTGACGTATTTTATACGTCGCTACTCATCATCAAAGCCTAGCTGAAGCATTATGTAGTCTTTCATGCGGTTGAAGAAGCTGCCTTCTTTCACTTCTTGAAGTGTCACAAGCGGGTAACTTGCTACATCTTCTCCTTCAAGTTGAAGATAAAGTTTACCGACTACTTGGCCCTTCGCCAGTGGTGCCTCAAGCTTTTTGTCTAGCTCAAAGTTAGCTTCTAGGTTCGCCGCTTGACCGCGTGGAATAGTAATGGGGGTAGATTGGTTAATTCCAAGGTCTACTGTTTCTCTATCACCCATGTAAATACGGTGAGCAACAAAGCTGTGGCCTGCTTCGTAAGGAGTCAGTGTTTCGTAGAAGCGGAAGCCATATTTTAACAGCTTCTTGTTTTCTACTTTTCGAGCGCGTTCGCTGTCTGTACCCATCACTACCGAGATTAAACGCATGCCGCCTTGTTCTGCTGAAGTAATTAAGCTGTAACCCGCATCAGACGTGTGGCCAGTCTTAATACCGTCAACGTTTAGGCTCTTGTCCCACAACAGACTATTGCGGTTGTACTGCTTAATGCCGTTGTAGGTGAATTCTTTTTCGCTGTAAATCTTGTACATTTCAGGCGTCTCTGAAATAAGTGCGCGAGAAAGCGTGGCCATATCACGTGGAGTGGTGTAATGGTCTGGGTCGTGTAAACCATGTGCATTCACCCAATGAGAGCCAGTTAAACCGAGCGAAGCCGAATGCGCGTTCATCATGCTAGCAAACGCAGATTCTGAACCTGCAACGTGTTCGGCCATTGCGACACAAGCGTCATTACCCGATTGCACTACAATGCCGCGTAGAAGGTCGCGTACTGATACTTGAGTACCAACTTCAATAAACATTTTTGAAGAGTCAGGAAACTTCTTAGCCCACGCATTTTCTGAAATGGTCACTTCGTCGTCTAAGCTAATATTACCAGCTTGCAACTCTTTGCCGATAACATAGATGGTCATGATTTTGGTCAAACTTGCTGGCGCAAGCTGCATGTCTTCGTTTTTAGACGCGATAATGTGACCGGTTTCAAAGTCGGTAAGAAGAAAGCCTTCTGCCGCAACGGTTGGAGCCGGCGGTGTTACCACTGCAGCGTTAGCCATTTGCGTTAATGCGCCAAGCATTAAAAAGGCAAAGGTGAGGAATGACGGTTTAGCGCGTTTAATTGTTTTTAGCATGGTTCTAATTTCTTTGACCGTTGTGTCCGTGTATTTGTGAAGCTTACTCTAACAGGTATTGAACTACCTAAAGAGCGACCCAATTTTAGCTTTTCTGTTCAACACCGTTTCTTAAGTGTTGTGACTGTTATTATGATCCTATCGAAAGGCTTAGTAGAAAGCTAGCGATATAAGAATTCTAGCGATTTGCATTCATCGCTCAGCGATAGGACTAGGTTTTATCAAAAAAGTTTAGTGAAGAGTAGGGACAAGGCGAAGAAATACGGATATTGCCTGTTGAATGACACATTGTTGCCACATTTGCGCTGGATAAATCACCAATATAATCGTGCTAGCTACAAAGTTTGAGTAACCGTGTATGCGTTGGGATAGCCATTTTGTTTTAACTGCTCAAGTACTTCCGCTGCAACTGCTTCTTCAAAGATAGGACCTAATTGCAATTTGTAGATATTGTTCGATATAGGTAGGTGGGCTGGAATTTGATAAAGCGCCGACAATACATTCGAAATAGACTTGGCTTTCTGTGCGTCAGAAAGTGCTGCAACTTGGATATAAATGCCATTTGCATCACTCGCCGTTGTTTTGGCTAGTTGTTTATCACCACCCAATTCTTCTGCCTCAAAATGCTCACTGTGGGGGGGACTTGCTATTTGCGGGGAAGGTACAACTGCGATACCAAGATACTCATCGTATGACACCGTTGGTTTATTACCCACTGTCACGTTGTTGTTTTCATCAAAGTGAATAACTTCGAGTTTTACTTTAGTTGTCCCTTTGCTGTGATAACCCAGTTTTACCGCTGCGGCATACGATAAATCAATTATGCGATTGTCGTGGAAAGGCCCTCTATCATTTACTCGCACAATAGCTTGTTTGTTATTTTCAAGGTTTGTAACGCGCACATATGACGGCAATGGTAGGGTCTTATGTGCAGCACTCATCGCGAACATATTGTACGTTTCGCCATTTGACGTTAAGTGCCCATGAAATTTTTGACCGTACCAGCTAGCGTAGCCTTCTTCTTCGTAGCCTTTGCCCGTGCTCATAGGGGTGTAGTGCTTGCCTAATACCTTGTAAGGTCTACTGTTAAACATGCGGTAGGCCTCGTATTTTGGCACTGCATCTAACGTTTCAGGCGTTTTGGCAACATGACGCGGGGCAGAGTCTTGTTTTTGTGTATAGCGGCTTGGTGCAGTGCTACTACAGCTAAACAAACACAAAGTAACCAGCGCGGCCAATAGCGTGTTTAAATACGTCTTTGACAAAGACGCAATGTGTGCAGGCTTCTTAATTAGACCATAGCGCATAGTGTTACCGGGACATCAGCCTTTTCTGTGTGGCAATTGACATAAGAATGCCAAAACCTGCCATCAAAGTCACCATAGAGGTGCCACCATAACTTACAAGAGGTAAAGGTACGCCTACCACGGGTAACAAGCCAGATACCATTCCCATGTTTACAAAGACGTATACAAAAAACGTTAGGGTAATACTGCCACCTAATAATTTGGCGTAAGCATCCTGTGCGCGGCTGGAAATAATTAGGCCACGTAAAATGATAAAAACGTAGATAGCGAGAAGACCAACAACACCAGTTAACCCAAATTCTTCACTGAAGACCGAAAAGATAAAATCGGTATGACGTTCAGGTAAAAACTCTAATTGTGATTGGGTTCCCTGAAGCCATCCTTTCCCGTCTACGCCACCCGAGCCGATGGCTATTTTAGATTGAATGATGTGGTAGCCAGATCCAAGCGGGTCGCTTTCTGGATTTAAAAACGTCAACACACGTTGTTTTTGATAATCCTTCATAAGGAAAAACCACATTACCGGCGCAAAAGCGCCCACCATAGCGCCGACAATTGAAATCAGTCGCCAACTCATCCCGGCAAGAAAAATGGCAAAAATTCCTGAGCTTGCAATAAGCAAAGACGTACCTAAATCGGGCTGTTTGGCAATAAGAATTGTGGGCATAACAACAAGAGCGAAACCCACTACAATATGTGTAGTGTTGGGCGGCATGGTGTACTTGCTAATATACCAGGCTACCATCATAGGTACAGCAAGCTTCATTAGTTCAGAAGGTTGAAAGCGCACAAACCCCAAGTCTAACCAACGCTGGGCACCTTTACCCATGTCGCCAAAAAGTAGTACCGCTACCAGCATCAGTAAGCCCACTATATAAGCATAAGTGGAAAGGCGTCGATAGAATCCAGGAGGGAGTTGGGCTAGCACTAACATAACAAAAAAGCTCAAGCCCAAGCGGATAAACTGGCGCTGCATTTGCCCCATATCTTGCCCTGACGCAGAGTATAGCGTGAATAGACCAACGCCACTTAGTACCAGTAGGCCAACCAACAGCCATCCGTCAATGTGAATGCGCTGAAGAAAGCTTATTTTGTTTGGGTTTAGCGTGGTCCGTTTCATGGTTGGGTCGTATTTACCTGATTTTGTGCTATGTCGGTATCGTTAGTCACCGTCTCGAAGACGCGATCTCTAAAGTAGAAGTCCATAATCTGTCTGGCAACAGGGGCGGCATTTTTACTACCGCCACCCACGTTTTCAAGCACTACCGTTACCGATATTTCAGGGTCGTTAAATGGAGCAAAACCTACGTACATAGCATTGTCACGTAAACGCTCGTCAATTTTAGTGGCGTCGTATTTTTCGTTTTGCCCAACAGAGAACAACTGCGCCGTACCTGTCTTACCTGCTGAATCGTAATTTGTATCAGCAAATGCGTGTCGCGCACCACCTTCTTCACCGCTCACTACATCGTGCATAGCGTTTAGAATAACGTCTAAGTTCTCTTCGTTTTTAATTTCAATGGGACGTAACGATTTAAGGGGAATAAGATCTACTGAGCTATCTACATTCATGTAACCTCGAATAATTTGAGGTATATAGCGTTCACCACGGTTAATCAGTGCATTCACTGAATGATTTAACTGAATAGGGGTGGTTGTCCAAAAGCTTTGACCGATTCCTACAGGAATTGTATCTCCGATATACCAGGGCTGATTAAAGCGAGCACGTTTCCATCCGCGACTGGGCATGTTGGCATCAGACTCTTCATACAAATCTATTCCCGTAAAGTCACCAAAACCGAATTCGTACATGGCTTCACTGATTTTGTCGATTCCTAATTTATAAGCCAGTTCGTAATAAAACGTGTCGCACGATACTTCAATAGCCTTAGATACATTAACTTTACCATGGCCCCAACTGCGCCAGTCGCGCCATACGTGATTAACATTGGGCAACCGGTAGCGACCTGTATCATTAATGGTATAGTCGGCAGTTATTGTGCCTTCTTCAAGACCAAGTAAGCCCAAATGAGGCTTGACCGTTGACGCGGGCGGATATTGCCCTTGTGTTGCTCTGTTGATAAGTGGTCTGTCAGGAGAATTTAATAGAGCAGAATAATTCTTGCTACTTATTCCGTGAACAAACAAATTGGGGTCGTAACTTGGATTTGAATACAGTGCTAATACACCACCTGTTTTTACATCGGTGACCACAATGGCGCCCCGAATGCCTTCTATAATACGTTGAGCTTCAAGCTGTAACTCAAGGTCAAGGTTTAAAACAATGTCTTTGCCTGGCGTTGGTGGTTCAACGTTGAGAACGCGTATTATTCGCCCCTGATTATTTACTTCTACTTGTTGGTAACCCACTTTACCGTGCAGTATTTCTTCGTGGTATTTCTCAATACCTAGCTTACCGATGTCATGAGTTGCAGCGTAATTGTCTTCAAGGCCTGCTTCTACTAACTTTTGTAGGTCTCGCTTATTAATGCGAGCAACATAACCTAACGCGTGGGTAAGGGTTTCTTTATAAGGGTAATAGCGAGCAAGACGCGCTTCTATTTGAACGCCTGGGAATTTGTGTTTACTGGCAGAGAAAAGCGCAACGTCTTCTTCGCTTAACTGTGTACGTAGTGCCACAGGCTTAAAACGACGAGTGCCTTTCAAGGTTGATTGGAAGCGTTCAATCTCGTCACTTGTTATACCCATTAACTGCGTGAGTTGCGCTAATGTGGCGTCAATGTCTTCAACCTGTTCTGGGATAATCTCAAGGCTAAACACGGGACGGTTTTCGGCCAGTAAAATACCGTTTCTGTCGTAAATTAAACCGCGATTGGGCGCAACCGGTAGCACTTTGATGCGGTTGCCATTGCTGCGGGTTTGATAGTCTTCATATTGTGTCACCTGCAATGAATGCAGGTTGTTGAGCACTATACCCAGCATGGCAATTACAATGATAAACGCAATTGTTGCTCTTCGAGCAAACAAGTTCGCTTCAGCAGAGTGGTCGCGAATTGCTTGGCGTTTTCGGTGCATTGACGTTCTTTGCATAGTCCAGTTTACGCGCTATTCGCGATGGTATGGATGATTTTGGGTAACAGACCACGCGCGGTATAAACTCTCGGTGAGAATAATACGCACAAGTGGGTGAGGTAATGTTAAAGCGGAAAGCGACCATTTTTGTTCAGAAGCCGCAATGCATTCTGGGGCTAGGCCTTCTGGACCGCCGATAAGTAAACTAACGTCTCGTCCGTCCATCTTCCAATTGTCTAGCTGTTTGGCAAGAGTAGGGGTATCCCACGGCTTCCCTTTAACTTCTAACGTTACAATTCGGTTCCCTTTAGGAATTGCCGCCAGCATCAGCTCGCCTTCTTTTTCTAAAATACGCTTGATATCAGCGTTTTTGCCGCGTTTCCCTGCTGGTATTTCGGTAAAGCTTACTGGCATGTCGCTTGGAAAGCGTCGAATAAATTCGTCGACTCCCGTATTAACCCAAGCGGGCATCTTAGTACCAACGGCGACAATTTGTATACGCACTGCGCTTTCCCTTACTGCTTATTCACTTTTAAACGGCTGAATATCTTGCGATATCCAGCCGTTTAAAGACGTTACAAAAATATTTACTCGTTGGCTATTAAGACCACAACTTTTCTAGTTGGTAGAAGTCACGTGTTTCATCTTGCATAACATGCAAAATAACATCACCGAAATCAACTAATACCCATTCACCGGTCTCTTTACCTTCCACGCTGCTTGGCGCGTGCCCCGCATTCTTTGCTTCAACCATTACATTCTCAGCAATAGATGAAACATGACGCTTTGAGTTACCAGAGCAAATGATCATAGTATCAGTGATGGTAGATTTGCCGCGAACATCTAATTCAATGACATCGCGTGCTTTCATATCGTCAATTTTGTCTTTAACAAACTGTTTGAGCTGTTGACTCTCCAAGAGTTTTCCTCACTTACTTAACTTTTATATAACTGGTTCGCATTAATGTAGTCTAGCACCCGACGAGGAACCCATTCATTAATCATGGATATGGCATGCGTCGAGTCGCTGCTTTTACTTACACACAATGCGTTACGAATATCAGTGGATGAAACGGGATAGAGTGGGGTATTTATCAGTATTACTGCACCGTGAGATTGCTTGTTAATTACACTCATGTCTTGTGTAACATGCTTGTTCAGCCAATTCCTTATTTCACTACCTGGCGTAAAGCTTTCGCCATCGCGTCGCATTACCACAAGGTGGCAGTAGTTTAACAATTGGTCCCACTCGAACCATTTGTTGAGATTATACAGGGAATCCGCACCAATGAAAAAACAGATTGTGTGTTCTGATTTTTCTTTAAGCTTGCTAAGTGTTTTGACCGTGTACGATGGAGAAGGCAGTGATAATTCTATGAGCTCTGGTACAAGACGAGATTGTCCCTCACAACAAAGTTCTATCATGCGCACGCGATGGTCTTCTGATACTTCAACAGGCTTATGCGGGGGCACTTTACTTGGCATAAGATGTACGGTCTCAATACCTAATTCACTTGCTGCACTAAGTGCCGCATTAATATGCCCCATATGAGGTGGATTGAACGTGCCGCCTAAAATAGCTTTAACGGGAGTGCAACGGGCTGAACTCGTCACTGCTAGGCTTCCAAATAGGGCACAGCGCGAAGATCAATTCCCATAAACATCATGCACAAATGGCAAAGCTCAATGTAAGGCCGTGCAATCACATTTTGTTTAAAAGCGTGGTCAGCCTTAGTCAGTGCGTGTTGGATTTCTTCTAACTGCTCAAGACTTAGTCGGTTTAACGCGTTTTGATAAAAACCTTGTCTATTGCGCCATATCCCAAACTTTTGCCACTGTATGGGCTCGCGATTGAAAAGCGCCGACTTCAACTTCCATAGTTGTTCCCACTCGCGTATTAGAGCCCAAATTACGATGTTGGGTTCTAACCCTTCACTTTCTAGTCGATATAGCATTTTGATACAGCGCGTGCTCTCACCGTTTAGCATAACGTCAACTAACTGGAACACGTTATAGCGGGATTGATCCACCATGGCTTGCTCAATCTGCGCCTCAGAGACTGATTGATTGGGGTACAACAGCGCTAACTTATCAATCTCTTGTTTTGCGGCGAGCATATTGCCCTCGCAAAAATCAGAAATCATTTTAACACCAGCAGGTGTGACGCTTAATTGATGAGACTGGAGTTGTTGGTTTATCCACGTATTTAGCTGCTTACCTTCTAGAGGATAGCAGAGCACGGATACACCTAGGTCGTCGAGAACTTTAAACCACTTTCCACGTTGAACATCTTTGCCAATTTTAGGGCCGTGGACCAACAGCAATATATCGGGGTTGAGTGATGCGGCAACTTCTTGAAGCATTTTGCTACCTTCCGTGCCGGGTTTTCCCGTTGGTAGTTCTAGTTCAATAAATTGTTGGCTAGAGAACAGCGACATGCTTTGCGTTGCTTCAATTAACTGATTCCAAGAAAATCCAGTTTCTGCAACAAGTACAGTGCGCTCTTCAAATCCATTGGCTTTTGCTGTTGCACGAATTTGCTCAATTACATCAAACTTTTGTTGAGGCTCGTCACCAAAAACCAAGTAGCAGGGACGTAAGCCCTTTTTGATATCTTGAGAAAACTGATTGGGGTAGATTTGCATAGCCGTTTTACTGAGCGTCTTGTGCCGCTACAGCTTGGCTTGAAAGTCGTCTTACTATGATATCAGCCGCTTCGTTACGCATTTCATCAAGCATCAATTCAAGCTCTCGCGATTTAGCGAGTACTTGGTCTGGGTCGTCTTGATAATCGCGCACCACTTCAAACTGTGCCATCAGAGGCTCTTTATCTGGGAATTGGACACGGTAGCGCACGATATAGATAAGCTCGTATTCGGCAACTTGTCCAGAAGGGTAGACTGAGAGTAGCTGGCGCTCTAATTGCTCGGGCAACAGATAAATATGGATATTTTGACCCAAATCACGAGTGCCTTGTGGGACACCTTTTAAGCCGTAAACATTAAGGCTGTCATCCAGCGCACGCGCCAGCGGCGCGTGTGCTCTCGCACTTTCAATAGCAACCGTGTTGATGTCGTTAGGCAAGCTTGGGCCACTACGCAAGTGAAAGCCACAGCTTGCAACTAACAGCGGGCCAATCAAAACAATCGCTATTTGAAAGTACTTTTTCATGCCGTTTTACCTAGTTCGCTACAATATTAACAAGCTTGCCAGGTACAACGATTACCTTGCGGATCGTTTTCCCATCAATAAATTGTTGTACATTTTGTTGGCCTTTTGCCGCTTCCTCAATGGCTTCTTTTGAGGCATCCGCTGCAATAGTCATTTTTGCACGCACTTTGCCATTCACTTGTACAATGATGAGTTTTTCATCTTCTACTAGCGCAGCTTTGTCAGCTGTTGGCCAAGGTGCCACATCAATGTCTTGTTCATGGCCAAGCACTTTCCAAAGCTCATGGGCAATGTGAGGAGTAATTGGGTTAAGAAGCAATAATACTGACTCTACGGCTTCACGCATAATTGCAACGTCTTGCTCGTCTTCTTGTGGCGCTTTTTGAAGATGGTTCAATAACTCCATAATTGCTGCTACTGCAGTATTGAAAGTTTGTCGACGACCAAGGTCATCTGACACTTTTTCAATAGTCTTGTGTACTTCTCGACGTAGTGCTTGCTGGTCTTTTGACAGCGCTTTAACGTCAAGCGCTACAGGCGCGCCTTTTTCAACATGTTCAGTAACAAGTTTCCAAATACGACGCAAGAAGCGGTTTGCCCCTTCAACACCTGAGTCAACCCACTCAAGCGTTTGCTCTGGTGGCGCTGCAAACATAGTAAATAGACGCACTGTGTCGGCACCGTATTGGTCGATAACCTCTTGTGGGTCAATACCGTTATTCTTTGACTTTGACATTTTTGTCATGCCGCCGTGAATAACTTCTTCACCGTCGGCAGTTAGCCACGCTTTTACAATGCGACCTTTGTCATCTTTTTCAGTACTGACTTCGGTCGGTGAGTACCATGTTTTCTTACCAGAAGCGTCTTCACGATAATACGAATCTGCTAGTACCATGCCTTGACACAATAAGCGCTTAAATGGCTCATCTGAGTTCACAAGACCTTCATCGCGAAGGAGTTTGTGGAAGAAACGCGAATACAACAAGTGCAAGATAGCGTGCTCAATACCGCCGATGTATTGGTCAACCGGCAACCAATAGTTAGCTGATTTCGGATCAAGCATCGCATCGTTATTTGTTGCACAGGCATAGCGTGCATAATACCAAGACGACTCCATGAACGTATCGAAGGTATCAGTCTCGCGAAGCGCAGCTTCACCGTTGTACGTGGTCTTTGCCCACTCAGGGTCAGCTTTGATTGGCGAAGTAACACCGTCCATTTCTACGTCTTCTGGCAACACAACAGGTAGCTGATCTGCCGGAACAGGTACTGACTCACCGTTTTCCAAATTAAGCATTGGAATAGGTGCACCCCAGTAACGCTGACGGCTTACACCCCAGTCGCGTAAGCGATAGTTCACTTTGCGCTTACCACAACCTTTACCTTCAAGCTCGTCGGCAATACCGTTGAATGCCGCATCAAAATCTGCGCCATCAAACTTATCAGAATTAATTAGGCTACCTTTCTCCGTATAGGCAGAAGAGGTTAGATCACACTTGTCTTCATCACCCGGTACAGGTGCAATAACCTGTTTAATAGGTAAATCGTACTTTGTCGCAAATTCCCAGTCGCGTTGGTCGTGTCCAGGAACAGCCATAACTGCACCAGAGCCATAATCCATTAGTACGAAGTTGGCTACCCAGATTGGTAATGTTTCGCCAGTAAGCGGGTGAACAACTTCAAAACCAGTCGCACAGCCTTTTTTCTCCATTGTTGCAAGTTCAGCTTCTGCAACTTTGGTGTTTTTGCATTCTTCGATAAAAGCCGCAAGATCTGGATTCGACTGCGCCGCAAATTCAGCCAGTGGGTGCTGTGCAGCAACCGCTACATACGTAACACCATAGAAGGTGTCTGGGCGAGTAGTGTATACCGTCAAGTCATTGATATCATTGACCGGTGCTGAAAGGTTAAAAGTAATTTCTACACCTTCAGAACGACCAATCCAATTTGCCTGCATGGCACGCACTTGATCGGGCCACTCTTCAAGCTGTTCTAAGTCTTTTAACAACTCTTCAGCATAGTCAGTGATTTTGATAAACCATTGCGGAATTTCTTTCTGTTCAACGAGGGCTCCCGAACGCCAACCACGACCGTCGATAACCTGTTCGTTTGCAAGTACAGTTTGGTCAACAGGATCCCAGTTAACCGTAGAATTTTTCTTGTAAACAAGACCTTTCTCGTACAAACGGGTAAAGAACCATTGTTCCCAGCGGTAGTAGTCTGATTTACAGGTAGTAACCTCACGGTCCCAATCATAACCAAAACCCAAAGAACGAAGCTGGTTCTTCATGTAATCAATATTTGAATACGTCCATTTGGCAGGTGCAGTATTGTTATTAATTGCAGCATTTTCTGCCGGTAGGCCAAAAGCATCCCAACCCATAGGTTGCATCACGTTTTTACCCTGCATGCGCTGGAAGCGGCTAATTACATCGCCGATAGTGTAGTTGCGCACGTGACCCATATGGAGACGGCCACTTGGGTAAGGGAACATCGACAGGCAATAAAATTTCTCTTTGCCTTCTTCATCATTTGCTTTGAAAGATTGATTGTCTTCCCAGTATTGCTGAACGCGTTGTTCTATATCTTTAGGGTTGTACTGATTATCGGCCATGAAACTTAGGCTTCCGCATTAAGAGTTAAAACGTTTTTATATCGATGGTCTTTAAGCACTTTGCAGCATTTTATGCTGAAATGTTGGCGCAATGACTCGATTGAACATATACATAGCCCATTAGAATACCCCAGCGCGAAGCCATGCCTCAATAGCTTAACACTAGGTTAGGACATTTTTATTGTTAGTTGCTGGAAAAGTAACCATGTTTGCGTGTGTCGGCTTAGTTTTTGTCACTAAATGACGTTAAGGCGCTGAGTTGTTGTGCCTGGACTTGGTCTACAACCTTTACCAAACCCTTTGCTTCGTCTAATGATGCGGGTTTGCCGTTAAAATGAATATGCCCTGACGCGGTGTATGTGAGAGTCACTTTTGTTCCTTCACCGTTTTCTTGCTCATCGAACTGCCAAGTCAGCGCGCCGAACATCCCCATTTCCTGTAGTGGGCCCAACCCACCGGTCATTACAACTTTTTTGTTGGGTTCTATGTAGCTTACCTGCATGTGCTGGGCACTTGCGTTGTCTTTCGTTTCACAAAAGCAGCCGCCTGCGCGCTCATCAATGCTAAGTGTACCTTTCCACCAGGTATGATCTTTAGGCCACCACATGTCAATGTGCTGCACAAAATGTGAATACACCGCCTCAATAGGCGCGCTGCTCTCGCTCACATTAGTGATAGAGAAACCTGTTTCAGTAGCAAATTTGACGTCAGCATGGACATTGCTATTACAGGCTAGGAATAATGGAGCTACCAGTACCGAGCGTAAAACGGCCGATTTCAAGAATGTTGGACTGCAAGAGGCACGGCGCGCGATGAGTTGAGAAGTAAAGTCTGGTGTTGTCATAGTTTGCAATCCTTTTTTTATTGTTAGTGAGTTATTCGTAAAACGTTGCTTTTCCATACTAGTGGGATTTAACGTTAATCACCATAGCGCTTTGACCTTTAGTAACAAGTTGTGCTCGATTCTTGCGCAGTTGAGTGCAATAAAGTGGGATATGAAGGATAAGCGTTTGACACAATTGTTAATTAGGGGTTCACTTACTTTAAAGCAACAACGATAGAAAAGCATGTCTGTAGACACTACCTTGTACGCGTTAGACGTTGACGCATTAACGCCTACCATAAATCGCCGAGCCATCAACAGTGCGTTGAAAGACAACGAAGCACTGAATGCCACTTTTATTGGACAAGAGCGCGCGCGCGAGGCGCTAACCTTTGGCTTAGGTATTAATACAAAAGGTTACAACCTTTATGTGATGGGCGAACCCGCCACAGGTCGATTCACGCTAGTAAAAGATTATATTGAGCGTCAAGTGGCTCAATTGCCGGCACCGGACGATTGGTGCTACATCAATAACTTTGATGAAGAGCGCGAACCCATTGTATTGCGTTTCCCTCCGGGCAGTGGCAAGGCATTTCATAAAGATATGGCAGCGTTGATTGATGATGTGTTGGACTCCTTACCCATTGCTTTTGATAATCCGGGTTACCAACGCAGGCGCACATCGATATCGCGTGAATTTGAACAAAGATACGATGCTGCTATCGATGCTGTAGAGCGTTATGCGCAAGCAAATAATGTGGCGCTGTATGAGGAAGGTGGCTCAATCACGTTTTCGCCAATTGTTGACGGTAAACCAATAAGCGATAACGATTTTGCCAGTTTAAGCGACAGTGAACGAGAAAGTTTCTATGCGCTGATAGATGAACTTGAAAACAGGCTTAGCGAAAATTTGTTGAGCTTACCTACGTGGAAACGTGAAAATTCAGAGCGACTGCGTGAATTAGACAAAACAACGGCAGAGCAGGGTATAAAGCCACTTATCAAGGTACTCGAGCACAAGTATTCGTCAGACCTTGGTGTGATGAAATTTTTAAAGCAACTAAAAACAGCTTTAGTCAATGCCGTGTTAGTTATCCATAGTGAAGAGCAAAAAGAAGAAAAAAGCGACGACTTTGATAAAAAGATCTTCCTAGAAGAACAATTTCTTCCCAATGTGCTTGTATCAAACAAACTTGATGATGCTGCGCCTGTTATTTATGAGCCTAACCCTACTTACCAAAATCTGTTTGGCAAAATTGAGTACACCAATATTCACGGTAGCGTTTTCACTAACTATCGCATGATTCAAGCTGGGGCATTGCACCGTGCTAATGGTGGCTATTTGCTGCTTGATGTTGACCAACTTATAGAACAACCGTATGTATGGGACGCCTTAAAGCTGGCGATAAAGTCTACGCGCTTACGCATGGATTTGCCTCAACAAGACGTGGGTATGGTGAATAACATTACGCTGAACCCGCAACCTATCGATTTAAATGTGAAGATAGTGCTGCTTGGATCGCGAGACTTGTATTACACGCTACAAGACTACGATGATGAATTTGATGAGCTTTTTCGGGTACTGGTTGATTTTGATTTAGAAATTCCGGTGACGAGACAAGCGTTATTTGATTTTGTGGGCAAAGTCAGAGCGCACCTGCATACGTTGGGCCTAGAGGGCATAACCGCAAATGCCATGTGTCGTTTAGTAGAATACTCATTAAGAATGGCAGAGCACAAAGAAAAACTGTCTGCGCATTTTGCTGAAGTGATTGAACTTGTGAACGAGGCATTTTACTTTTGCCAGAAATCCAATGCGCAAATGTTGGAGCTCGATCATCTTAAAACGGCGCTAAGCGCGAAGAAGCGTCGCACGGGCAGGGTAAGTCAGACGTTACTTAACGATATTAAAGAAGGTCATGTGCTTATTGCCACTGAAGGGAAAGCGGTCGGTAAGGTAAATGGCCTAACGGTATTAGATATTGGCGATACAGCCTTTGGTACACCTGCACGTATTACATCTACCGTGTTCGCTGGCGCGAGCGGTGTTGTGGATATTGAGCGCGAGGTGGAACTTGGCCAGCCAATTCACTCAAAAGGCGTTATGTTGCTAAACGGCTATTTGGGCAACAAGTATGCGCAACACTTTCCGCTTACGCTTTCAGCAAACATTGCCCTTGAACAGTCGTACGGTCACATCGATGGTGATAGTGCGTCGTTAGGTGAATTGGTCGCACTCATCTCAGCACTTACTGAAATCCCTTGCCTACAAACACTGGCTATCACTGGATCGATAAACCAATACGGCGAGGTTCAAGCTGTTGGAGGCGTAAACGAAAAAATAGAGGGCTTTTTTGACCTTTGTCAGCATCGCGGATTAACCGGTACGCAAGGGGTCATTATTCCCAAATCAAATGCGATCAATTTAGTGCTAGATACAACCGTAGTCGATGCCGTTAAGAAAGGGCTGTTTCATATCTACACCGTTGAAACGGTTGACGATGCGTTAACTATTTTGATGGAACAGGAAGCGGGTAAAATTAGCTCTAAGGGGCGCTACCCTAAAAACTCTATCAACTACCATGCAGTAAATCGGCTATATAACATTGCGTTAATTGTGAATGGTGGCGATGGCGAATAAATGAAATATTTACCTTTCCTTTGAGGTATTCGTGCTAAGTTTAAAGTAACTAGAAGAATAACAGCGGCGATTATCGTCGTCTTGTTCGCTATGTTCATTTTGCGAACGTAGAAGGTTTTGAGGTAATACTATGCAATATCCTCATAGTGTAGAGGCAAGAAATAATGTCACGATTCATGGTTCAGGCGATAAGGTAATAATGCTCGCTCACGGTTTTGGCTGTGACCAGAAAATGTGGCGCCACCTGATACCGTACCTCGATACGCAGTATAAAGTTATTTTATTCGATTATGTGGGGTGCGGTTCCTCTGACTATTCAGCTTATAACAAACAGCGTTATTCAACGTTAAATGGTTACGCGCAAGATGTACTGGATATCTGCGAGGCATTAAGCTTAGATGATGTAATTTTTGTTGGTCACTCTGTAAGCAGTATGATTGGCATGCATGCCGCCATTCAGTCTCCTCACGTTTTTTTAAAGCTTGCTATGATATGTCCCTCTCCTTGCTTTCTTAATTTTCCTCCTGAATATGAAGGTGGCTTCGACAAAGAAGATTTAGAAGAATTAATTAATTTGATGGACAAAAACTATGTGGGGTGGGCGAACTACTTGGCACCTCTCGTTATGGGGCAAGACAACGATGTCGCACTAACTCAAGAACTTGAGTCTAGTTTTTGCTCCACTGATCCTAACTATGCAAAGCCCTTTGCCAAAGCCACGTTTTTCGCTGACGACAGGGCTATGCTTTCTAAGCTTACCCTTCCCACACTAATTGTACAAAGCAAACACGATAATCTAGCTTCTACCGCTGTGGGAGAGTACATGAATAAAATAATTCCACACTCCCAGCTAAAAATTGTTGATGCGTATGGGCATTGTTTGCATATGACGAATCCCGCCACAGTTTCTTCAATCGTAATGGAGTTTGTTAGTTGAGTGAGTGGGTAGAGGAAGATTTTCCCTGTTTATTGATAAAGTCAGATATTGAAACCACGAAAATTATCTGGTTGAACCCATTTGCGCACAAATACCTTGGTTTGGAAAAGCCTGTTGAGGCGAAAATAACCAATATTGTGTCTAGAGCCAGCTTAATTTTTTATGAAAGTTACATAAAACCCATTATTCTCGCTAACGGAAAGTATTTAGAAGTTCAAATTACGCTGATTTCTGAAGGGGGAAGGCGTGTTCCCGCTGTGGCGAATTTAACAATTTCAGACAATATCGTGTACTGGGCTATCTATGTAGCCGAAGAGCGAGATAAACTTTATCAGGAATTACTAGAAGCAAGAGATCTGCTTGAAAAAAAGACGGAAGAGTTAACAGCGCTTAGTCGAAAAGATTCACTAACGCCATTGCTGAATCGTCGAGCAGCAAAAGACGACATAAATGTATTAATAACCCAATCATCTCGAGCTTTTTTCCCTTTATCATTTCTGCTTTTAGATATCGATTTTTTCAAAAATATTAACGACTCCTTTGGACACGATGAGGGAGATAAGGTTTTGCTAGAACTTTCTAACCTACTCCTTAAGCACGTGCGTGAAACGGATGTGGTTGCCAGATGGGGCGGAGAAGAGTTTTTGATTGTTCTGTATAACACGAATATTGGATCGATCAAGTCTTTCAGCGACAGACTACATAATGCTATCTCAGCCATTGTACTTCCAAATGGTAATCCATTAACCGTAAGCATTGGTGGAGCGGTACTAGAAAAAGATGAACTGACAGAGTCAGATGTTATTGCTGCGCAATTATTAAAAGCTGATAAAGCATTATATTCAGCAAAAGACAATCAAAGAGCGCACACGAGGGTATATGATAAAGAAAAAGGTATTATAAGGCTTTAAACGTCTCAAAACGGGAGGGAAATGTCCCGACATTTAAGCGTTTTTATTCTTTGGTCTTTTTTGGGCTGTGAAATAATAAGGGGGAACAGTGTGCTCCCCATCATACGTACCGCTTAACATTTATTTAGGCGGCATGCGCAGGCCACCGTCTAAACGAATGGTTTCGCCATTTAAATAGCTGTTGTTGGCCATGTGAATAACGAGTTTCGCAAATTCTTCAGGGAAGCCTAAGCGTTTTGGAAATTGAACATTGGCAGATAGTGCATCTTGCACTTTTTCTGGCATCGCTAATAGCATAGGCGTGCCCATTACCCCAGGTGCTATCGTGTTCACTCTAATACCAAGGGGCGCTAGATCGCGGGCCATGGGAAGCGTAAGACCGATTATTCCCCCTTTGCTTGCCGCATATGCAGTTTGGCCAATTTGCCCTTCGTATCCCGCAACTGATGCCGTATTGATAATAAGACCGCGCTCACCTTCGTCGTTAATGGGCGATTGCTTAGCCATTGTTGCTGCAACTAAACGGGCTACGTTGAAGCTACCAACTAAATTAATATCGATGGTTTTTTGAAAGTCGCCAAGTGGGGCAGGCTTGCCTTCGCGATCTAATAAACGCTTGGCGGGCGCTATACCGGCACAGTTGACGACCAATGAGATTGTGCCAAATGCCGCTGTTGTAGCGTCGATTGCGTTTTGAACTTGTTGTTCGTCGCGCACATCAACTTTTGTGAAAAGTGTGTAGTCTTTGCCTAGTTCTTCAACGCGCTGTGCGCCTAGCTCTTCATTTAAATCAAAAAGACTCACCTTGGCGCCTGCATCGCGAAGTGCAATTGCAGTGGCATGACCAAGTCCAGAGCATCCGCCTGTTACAATAGCGGTAAGGTTGGTTAGCGTCATAGTTAATTCTTACTCCCGTAGTATTCACTTTATTAATGTGATGTTAACGGGAAGTAAGAAGAAACACTACGGTGCCGCAGGTTATCGACACCTAATGAGTAACTATTTTGGCAACTGAATTTTACAGTCTTCGCTTTGACGATAGATTATCAGCGTGTGGCCGATAACCTGAAGCTTAACTGAGTTTGTTTCACGAACGATGGCATCCATGATTAGCGCTTTCTCTTCGCGATCATCGGTTGGCACCTTAACTTTAATTAATTCGTGATGGTTAAGGGCGTTGTCAATTTCTGCTACTACCCCTTCTGTAAGGCCGTTTGCGCCTAGTTGCACAACGGGTTTCAGTGGGTGTGCAAGGCCTTTAAGAAATTGTTTCTGTTTATTTGAAAGTTTCATGAAGTAATAATTCTTACAATTAATCTGTTAGTTTATGCTTGAAATAACGTATTCTAACGCCATCTCGTTTACAATCCTAATGACATTGTATTGGAATGACAAAAAAGAAACACTCTGCCAGTAGTAAACGCTGGTTACAAGAACACGTCAGCGACCATTATGTGCAAAAAGCACAGAAGGAAGGTTGGCGCTCGCGAGCTATCTACAAACTGGAAGAAATCCAGAAAAAAGATAAGCTTATAAAACCCGGTATGACACTTGTGGACCTTGGGGCTGCGCCTGGTGGCTGGTCTCAGCTGGCTGCACAACTGGTTGGTGACAATGGTCAAGTTATCGCATGCGATATATTGCCCATGGACCCTATAGTTGGCGTAGACTTTCTGCAAGGTGATTTTCGAGAAGATGCCGTTCTCGAAGCACTATTGAACAGAATCGGTGGGAACACCGTAGATATAGTGTTGTCTGATATGGCACCAAATTTAGCGGGTAATGCTTCTGTTGACCAATCGCGCTCGATGTATCTATGTGAACTCGCGCTCGATATGTGTCATCAAGTATTAAAACCAGGAGGGGCTTTTGTTATAAAAGTCTTTCAAGGTGAGGGTTTTGTTGAGTACATGAACGCACTTAAACAATCTTTTACCACCATAAAGACACGCAAGCCAGACTCGTCCAGATCACGTTCTCGTGAGGTGTATTTGGTGGCTTGTGGGTATAAAGTGTAGTAGGCTTTGGGATAAGCGGTTTTCGTTGCGAACGAGTTTGGTTGTTCAATAATCAAAGTGTTGAATATCCCAGCAGTTCGGGTTTATAGAGGTTAGTAGCATTGAGCGATATGGCAAAAAATTTAATCTTATGGTTAGTCATCGCCGTTGTTTTAATGTCGGTTTTTCAGAGCTTTTCACCTAGTGAATCAGCTCGTTCACAAACCGACTACACAACGTTTTTGAGAGAAGCAGAACAGGGAAATATTCGTGAAGTTCGCATCAATAATAATGGCGAAATTCGCGGTACAAAGCGTTCAGGCGACACTTTTCAAACTTTCGTACCTTACTTCGACGACAAGTTGATTTCTGACTTGGTTAAGAATGACGTAAGAGTGTACGGCGAACCACCTGAAGAGCAGTCTCTTCTTACATCTATTTTTATTTCATGGTTCCCCATGTTGTTGCTTATTGGTGTGTGGATTTTCTTCATGCGTCAAATGCAAGGCGGTGGTGGCCGTGGTGCAATGTCATTTGGTAAGAGCAAAGCGCGCTTACTGGGTGAAGATCAAATTAAGACAACATTTGCTGATGTCGCTGGTTGTGACGAAGCGAAAGAAGACGTGTCTGAACTGGTAGATTTCTTGCGCGACCCATCTAAGTTCCAAAAACTTGGCGGTAAGATCCCGAAAGGCGTATTAATGGTGGGGCCTCCTGGTACAGGTAAAACCCTACTTGCAAAAGCAATTGCTGGTGAAGCAAAAGTGCCTTTCTTTACCATCTCAGGTTCTGACTTTGTCGAAATGTTCGTTGGTGTTGGTGCATCGCGTGTGCGTGACATGTTCGAACAAGCAAAGAAAGCAGCCCCATGTATCATTTTCATCGATGAGATTGACGCGGTAGGCCGTCAGCGTGGCGCAGGTTTAGGTGGTGGTCACGATGAGCGTGAGCAAACCCTTAACCAAATGCTAGTTGAAATGGATGGCTTCGAAGGTCACGAAGGTATTATCGTTATTGCTGCGACAAACCGTCCAGATGTCCTTGACCCTGCATTACTACGTCCGGGTCGTTTTGACCGTCAGGTAGTGGTAGGTTTGCCAGACATTCGCGGTCGTGAACAAATCCTTAAGGTGCACATTCGCAAGGTGCCAGTGGCTGAAAACGTAGAACCTTCAGTTATTGCCCGTGGTACACCAGGTTTCTCTGGTGCAGACTTAGCGAACCTTGTAAACGAGGCTGCATTGTTTGCTGCTCGCGGTAACAAACGTCTTGTTTCTATGGAAGAGTTTGAAAAAGCCAAAGACAAAATCATGATGGGCTCTGAGCGTAAGTCTATGGTCATGTCTGAGCCTGAAAAAGAAATGACAGCGTATCACGAAGCGGGTCACGCTATTGTGGGTCGTTTAGTGCCAGAGCATGACCCTGTTTATAAGGTATCTATTATCCCTCGTGGTCGCGCGTTAGGTGTTACCATGTATTTGCCTGAGCAGGACCGCGTAAGTCACTCTAAACAGCACTTAGAAAGTATGATCTCTAGTTTGTTTGGTGGCCGTATTGCTGAAGCCATTATTTATGGTGACGATAAAGTAACTACCGGAGCGTCTAACGATATTGAACGTGCAACTGAAATTGCGCGCAAGATGGTAACGCAGTGGGGCTTATCGAGTAAAATGGGTCCAATGCTTTACGCTGAAGATGAAGGTGAAGTTTTCCTTGGTAAATCTATGTCAAAGGCAACAAATATGTCTGATGACACAGCGCGTGCCATTGATGCGGAAATTAAGTCTTTAATTGACCGTAACTATGACCGTGCTCAGAAGATCCTTGAAGAAAACATCGATATCTTGCATTCAATGAAAGACGCACTGATGAAGTACGAAACCATTGATGCTAAACAAATCGACGATTTAATGAATCGCACTGACGTACGTCCTCCTGCAGATTGGGACGACAGCAGACCTTCTGACGGCGGTAAACCAAGTGGTGGTGCACCTGTTCGCGAAGGTGAGATTAAAAATGATGGCGTTGATAAGCCGTCTGTAGGTAAGCCTGGAGATATTCCAAGCTAACCACATTTAAATAGTGAAAAACGCCAGTTTATCTGGCGTTTTTTATTTGTACTGAATTAGGTAGACTACACCTAGTGAAACCACGTTCTTTGACTTTCTTAGTTTGAACATCGGTATTCTACCTGAGCCACTTTTTTAACGATGAGCCTATCATGCAGTTCGGTAATCATTTTATTAGTCTTTCTCAGCCCCACGTAATGGGCATATTGAATGTCACTCCTGACTCTTTTTCAGATGGTGGTAAACATGCTTCTGTTGAAAAAGCGCTGAAGCGCGCGCTTGAAATGGTTGAGCAGGGCGCAACCTTCATCGACATTGGTGGTGAGTCTACGCGACCGGGTGCGCCAGACGTTTCGTTGCAAGAGGAGTTAGATAGAACAATTCCCGTTATTGAAGCCGTAGCGCGTAATAGCGACTGCGTAATTTCTATTGATACAAGCAAAGCTCAAGTGATGACTGAAGCGGTAAAAGCGGGGGCGGGCCTGATAAACGATGTTCGTGCACTTCAAGAACCTAATGCACTTGAAGCCGCAGCAAATGCGAAAGTGCCTGTATGTTTGATGCACATGCAAGGTCAGCCACGCACAATGCAAAACAATCCAAGTTACAATGATGTTGTCGCAGATGTAAGCGCCTTTTTAAGCGAACGCGTTAAAGCGTGTGAAGCTAAAGGGATTGTAAAAGAACGGGTGTTACTTGACCCGGGTTATGGCTTTGGTAAGTCACTTGAGCACAATTATGCATTAGTAAAACATTTGCCAGAAATTATGGAACTGGGCTATCCGGTGTTAGTCGGCATGTCACGAAAGTCTATGATCGGCAATCTTCTTAACAGAAAAGTAGATGAGCGCTTGGCTGGAAGCATAAGCCTCGCTACAATTGTTGCCCAAATGGGCGCACATATCATTCGCGTACACGATGTTGCCGAGACTGCTGATGCAGTAAACATCGTAAAAATGCTGAATACAATCGAATAAGGAATAATAATGACTCAGCGCAAATACTTCGGTACGGATGGCATCCGCGGTAAAGTAGGTGAAAGTAACATCAACCCTGAATTTGTCACCAAGCTTGGTTGGGCCGCAGGTAAAGTGCTTGCAGGAAGAGGGACAAACAAGGTACTTATTGGTAAAGATACACGTATATCGGGATATATGCTTGAATCGTGTCTTGAAGCAGGATTGTCTGCAGCGGGTATCGACATTGGTTTACTTGGACCAATGCCAACACCGGCGATTGCTTACCTTACCAAAACCTTCCGTTCAGAAGCGGGTATTGTGATTAGTGCATCACACAACCCGTTTTACGACAATGGTATAAAGTTCTTTTCTGCTCAAGGTTTTAAGTTAGATGATGACATTGAGCTTGCTATTGAAGATATGCTTGACCGACCTATGACCTGTGTTGCGTCAGACAAACTGGGTAAAGCGGTACGTATTAATGACGCGGCTGGGCGTTATATTGAGTTTTGTAAGGGCACATTCCCATCAGAGCTTTCACTAACTGGCCTGAAGATTGTTGTGGATTGCGCACATGGCGCGACTTATCACATTGCGCCAAACGTACTGCGCGAGCTCGGTGCGACCGTAATAGAATTGGGTACGGCACCTAATGGCTTGAACATCAATGAAGGGGTAGGCGCTACCTCGATGGACAGTATTGTTGAAAAAGTAAAAGAAACGGGCGCTGATTTAGGCTTTGCATTAGATGGTGACGGTGACCGCATTATGATGGTTGACCATTTAGGCAATGTGCTAGATGGAGACCAAATTGTTTACATCATTGCTCGCGATGCGCTAAAAAATGGCAAAATGCAAGGTGGTGTTGTTGGCACACTAATGAGTAACTTGGGTCTTGAAAATGCATTAAGTAAGCTTGGTGTTCCTTTCGCACGCAGCAATGTTGGTGATCGCTATGTAATGGAATTACTTCAACAAAAGGGTTGGAGTATTGGTGGCGAAAACTCAGGTCACGTACTTAACCTAAACATGTGCTCGACAGGTGACGGTATTGTTGCCGGATTACAAGTGCTTGCAGCTATGTTGCGCTCTGATATGGATCTCAACAAGTTGGCAAGTGGCTTTGAAATGTATCCGCAAACGCTAGTAAATGTTCGTTACGCCAATCAAGATGAAGATTATCTCGCTCATGAACAAGTCCAAGCCGCTAAGCTTGAAGCTGAAGCTGGTCTAGGCAAAAACGGGCGTGTTCTTCTAAGAAAAAGTGGTACCGAGCCTTTAATCCGTGTGATGGTTGAGTCTAACGATGAGCAGCAATCAGCGAAATGGGCTGAGCACATCGCTGAAACTGTTCGTAAACTCGCCAATTAGTTGGCGTAGCAGGATTTTTCACTTTTTGTGCTTGTATCTTACCGATTAAATAGTTAATATCACGCCCGCTTGAAAGACAGGGCTAAGGTCTGCGTTGTGAGTAAAATAGAAAGACAGCCATTTGTGGCTGGAAATTGGAAAATGAACGGAAGTTTGTCGCTTGTAGCAGACTTCAACAAAAAGCTCGCTGAAGTGAAGTGTGATGCACAAGTCGTTGTTTGTGCGCCATCAGTTCTACTTCACGGATTTGAAAAAGTTGGTTTTTCAATTGGTGCTCAAAACGTCAGCCATCTTGATAACGGCGCTCATACTGGTGAACTATCAGTAGAGATGTTAAAAGAAGCAGGGTGTGATTATGTAATTGTCGGTCACTCTGAACGTCGTGAAGATCAAGGTGAGTCGAATGCTTTGGTTGCGCAAAAAGCGCAAAAAAGCATAGCGGCAGGTCTTACTCCCATTATCTGCGTAGGCGAATCGCTTGACGTTAGAGAAGCTGGGAACGTAGAGTCTTTTGTTGCTGAGCAGTTAAATGCGCTAACATCGCTAATGACAGTTGATGAGCTTAAGCGAAGTGTTATTGCCTACGAGCCAATTTGGGCTATCGGAACAGGTAAAACAGCAAGCCCTGAACAGGCACAAGAAGTTCACGAATTTATCCGCGGTTACTTTAGTAAAGTAGACGCAGAATTGGCGCAAGGCCTTCGTATATTGTACGGTGGTAGTGTTAAGCCTGATAATGCGGCAACCTTGTTTTCGCAGCAAGATGTCGATGGTGGCTTAATTGGCGGTGCCAGTTTAAAAGCTGAAGATTTTATTTCAATTTGCCAAGCGGCAAACTGACGAGGTATTTATGATTTACGAAGTGCTATTAGTAGCATATCTTATCGTTGCACTTTTATTGATTGGATTTGTACTTATCCAACAAGGTAAAGGCGCAGACATGGGCGCTTCATTTGGTTCAGGTGGTTCAAACACTGTGTTTGGGTCAACAGGTTCAGGTAACTTTATGACGCGTACAACTGCTATTTTGGCAGGTTTGTTCTTCTTTATTAGCCTTATGCTAGGTGCATTGTCTGCAAACCGCGAAAGTGCGGAAGACGAGTGGAACAACCTTGAGGTACCTGCGGCAGTTGAAGCGCCTGTAGAACTACCTGCTGACCAAGATGTTCCAGTAGCAGACGACGCTAGTCAGTCGGATGTACCTGATACAGACGGTAGCAACTAAATAATCTAATTCGCGGAAGTGGTGGAATTGGTAGACACGCCATCTTGAGGGGGTGGTGAGCATAGCTCGTGCGGGTTCAAGTCCCGCTTTCCGCACCAATTAAAAAACCGTAGCTAATGCTACGGTTTTTTTTGTTTGTTGATAAGCTAGCAATACAACAATACTTCACTGCTGTTGTCACTTTAGTTTCGCTTCTACTTCTACTTCTGCTTCTGCTTGTGCTTCTTCTTTTCCGATATCCCCACACTAACGATTTGAGGGCTGACGCCCAAAGCCCAATGCCCAACCTAAAGCGCGACTAAAAAGCTACCATACACTGTCTAATAGGAGCGTTTGATTGACCTTATTATGTGTGATTTATGCAACGTTCAGAGTATATTGCGCTGCTATGAAGAAGATAGTTAGAAAGCCACTACTTTTTAAATAGTGTCGCTCTGTTTCTTCCATTTCGCTTAGACTCGTAAAGCGCCATATCTGCGTTAGCTAAGTGTTTAGAAAGTTGAAGCGATGTAGAGCCTGCTGTCACACCAAAACTCGCAGTAAATGTAATAGTGTGGGTGCCGTGTTTTACGTTACCGCGTTCTACTTCACGGCGCGCTTTTTCAACTAGCGCCATACAGTTTTGAGCGGTTATTTCAGGGATAAGTAATACAAATTCCTCTCCGCCCCAGCGACATACTGTATCTCCGTTGCGAAGTATATTAGTTAAAACGTTTGCTGCAGTGCGCAGTACTTCATCGCCTGCACCGTGACCGTATTGGTCGTTAATCTGTTTAAAATGGTCTAGGTCAACCATGACAATACAAATGTTAGCGGAACGCTTTCTTAACTGCTGATAACGACGTTGCAAATAGCTACGATTGGCAAGCCCTGTAAGCGCATCTGTTTCCATACGCTTTTCTAGTTTGCGCTTATAGCTAATAAATACAGCGAAAATACCAGATATAACAATGATTATAACCGATGAAGCAAGTAATGCGTTCATCGCAAAGGTTTTAGTTAATTGTGCTTGCCTTGTCTCCAATGGCGTTAGAAGTAACAAGCGCCAATTAAGTTGTGGAATACTTATTTCTGAAATTAATACTTCTTTGTCATCGTTCTCTACAATGACATTGCTTAAATCGGTGAGGTTTACAGCGGCATCGTCGAACCATGGCAAGCTTTTAAGATCAGGTACGTAATCATCGGTTACTACATAATCTGGCACAGATGACAGAAGCACTTGATTGCGCTCATTAACAAATAGAAAATCGTAACCGTATTGCGCTTTGTATTTGTTAAGTGACTCAATAAAAGACTTAATGGGCTTGCCGACGCCGACAAAGCCTAAAAATTCGTCGTTATCGCTGTATATTTTCACATCAAAAAAGAGATGGACATTACCCACTTGGCCTAGGTCAGCGAGGATACGTTCTTTGGTGTCTAGCGCTTCAAAATACCAGTAAACTTCACCCTCAACCAGATCGAAACTGCGTCCATCTGACATGAGCTGTCTACGTTGTTTTTCTAACGCGACAAAAAAAATTAAGCCTAGCCTTTCTTCCATTCTCGCTAATTGCGCAAGGAGAAACGATTCATCAACTTCGTTCTTGAGAATTTGTTCAAACGTGATTGTTTCCGCGAATGTCTCTGCAATATGAAGGGGTTTTAGCAACTCGCGATTAACGAGTGAGTAGACGGGGCTGACGGCTTGTTGTTGAATGCGACTTTGTTCTGAGACAATATTGTTAATGGCGACATAACCTGTAACCGCGAACACGGATAACAGAGTAATGAGTATTAATATAAGCAAACTTTGATAATGCTTGCCCACTAACGCCTTGAACATTAATACCTCTTTACAGCCCGAACGGTCATTGGATGCGAATAGTACCAGATATTATTGCGTATTTGTTTAACTATTGCAGGTATCAATTCGGCTATATTAGGTCCTTACAAATTTTAAGCTGACCGTTTGAGTCTCTAGGGCTAATTTGTAACAAACATTTAAATTTGCGGAAATACAGCGTCTTACTACTGTCAGAAAAAGTGAGAATCAGCTATTCTTTAGTCGAAAGGTAGTAGTGGTTGTGTTAGCGAAATACAATAAGATGCATCGAGAGGCGCTATAGTGCAGAAAACGCTAAGTCAAAGCTTGTTCCAAACCCTGTTTTTGGGAATTGTAATAGCATCATTGTTAATTATTGGCGCGGTTTGGAAATCTGCTAATTCGTTAGTCGTCGAGAGCATTGACAAAGATATTGCATTAGCAGAAAAAGTGTTTGATAAAGTCGTAGATGACCGCCAAGAAGTCATACGCAGCGTTTCAAATGTTTTATCTCGCTCATTTGATTTTAGAAGGGCAGTGGGCACAGAAGATCTTCCTTCCATAACTGCGGCATTTACCAGCTACGCTCAACGACTTAACACTAATATAATAGCGCTAGTCGGTCTCGACCATACCGTTGTCGTGTCTCACTCATCCTTATTTGAAGAAGGGCAACAACTCGACAGTACACTTCAGTTAGCGGCAAAAGGCGTAGATAGCGGTTTTTTCGTTGTCGATGGCAAGCTAGTGCAGTTGAACCTGTATCGTGTAGAAATTCCCACACTACGCTACTACATGATTATCGGTATCGAATTCGACCAAACGTTGTTAGATGAATTAAAAACACTTGTTGATGCTGAAATCATAATCTCTGAAAAGCAGTCAAAACAGGTGTTGACCACAACGCTTGATGAACCTGTTGCTAATTCTATCTTAGCGCTCGAAGATGACCCCTCATGGTTAGAAGTGACATTTGGCAGTGAACACCACTATTTCGCTCGCAAAGTGAATATCTCATCTGAGACTAGCTTGCCCGTTAATATAACCTTAGCGTTGGACACCTCTGACTCGTTTAATGCGTTTACGAGTATTCAAATAACAATTCTAGCCTTTACAGTAATCGCTATTTTTATTGCATTAGCGCTTTCCATGCTGCTGTCACGTAATGTAAGCCAACCCGTTTCTAATTTGGTTGCGGCGGTGAATAAAGTGGCGTCGGGTAATTACGGTGCCACCCTTGAAAAACCCTCGAAACTTAAAGAAATTTCTGAACTCGCCAATGCCGTTGATAGCATGCAAGCCAGCATTAAAAGTCGTGAAAAGCACATTCGTTATCAGGCACAGCACGACGTACTTACCGGATTGTACAATCGCAATTTCGTAGAAGATTATTTTGAAAATCAAATGGCCGAGAAAAAATCTGTTCAGGTTATTGCTATCACGGTGCTAGGTTTTCGAACGATCAATGATTTGTACGGCTATTCAAATGGGGATAATACGCTTAAAACATTGGCTATTAGGTTGCAGCGTTGGCCAGGTACTTCAGCGCGTTTGGCAGGCGGCGAGATCTTGTATATCACTGAACAGCTCCTAACTGAAGACCAGCTCAATACATTAAGACATATTTTAGAACAGCCGGTTGAAAGTAACCTTATTGCAATTCCAGTCAAGGTAGCGATGGCTATTATCAATTGTCCTCAAGATGCCTCTACCTCTGAAGAATTGTTCAGAAAGATGAACATTGTTACTGACGAAGCGATTCATTCGGGGAATTGGTGTGTTAATTATCGCGCTGAGCTTGAGGACAAATACTCAAGAAGGCTTTCGATAACGACGGAACTTAAACGCGCGCTTTCAAGCCAACAAGATGAACTTTCGATGGTGTATCAGCCTAAAGTCGACTTAACTAGCATGAAAGTTTCCAGTATGGAAGCGCTTATAAGATGGAATAATAGTGTACTGGGATTTGTTCCGCCAGATGAGTTTATTACTATTGCAGAGCAAGCCGGGCTTATTGAACAGGTTACGACATGGGTAATGCAACAAACCATCACCGACTTGGCGTACTTTAGGAGTAAAGGATATCACTTTACTGTTGCAATGAATCTTTCGACTCAAGATATTCAAAACAAAGTTTTGCTGAATAAATTGGTTCAGAAGCTCAATGATGAAGGCTTGTCTCCTGAAGCCCTTGAGCTTGAAATAACAGAAAGTGACTTAGTTGCAGATGCGTCGTTGGCTATTGAAAACTTGTCTGAGCTCACTGCACGAGGGTTTCATTTTGCAATCGACGATTTTGGAACAGGATATTCCTCACTTGCCTACCTCAAGAACTTACCTGTTAAAACCATTAAAATTGATAAGAGCTTTATATTATCGCTGGCAAGTGACGAAAACGATCAACAGATCGTCCATACTGTTCTGCGCTTAGCCAGTGCGTTTCATCTAAAGGTAGTGGCAGAAGGTGTAGAAGACAAAGCCTCACTTGAAATTTTGAAAGAGTGGGGATGTGATGTGGTTCAAGGTTACTTTATTAGTCGCCCGCTAAATAAAAATGATTTGGAAGCGTGGTTGCAACACACGCCGTTTGGCGCTTAGTCTTTTTTATTGATACCCGAATGTATTACATTTACGAATAAAAAGTAGTAAGTTCATGCTTGTATGTTCGTTTTCAATTATCTTTGTCGACATAAGTGGCACTTAATGTGCAGTAAAAACAGCGTAATAAATAAAGACGTGAATTGTGCCAGTAGATGCACTACATAATCACTAAAGTGTGACAATTTTGCTCACTAAAGTGTGACAATTTTGCTCACTAGATAGTGAAAATAATTCAACAACAAGGAATTTACTATGGATATTATTCGTATTTTATTGTCGATTTTGCTTCCGCCGCTCGGTGTATTTTTGCAGGTAGGAATTGGTGCTCACTTTTGGATAAATATTCTTTTAACGATCTTAGGGTATTTTCCTGGTGTAATTCATGCGGTATACATCATCGCTAAAAAATAGGTGAACATTACAGGCGTTGTTTTTCTTTACTGCAAAAACGCAGTGTCGAAGTCGACGCCTTTCACCATTTTGATTATAAAAAAATGCCAGTGTTTAGCTGGCATTTTTGTATTCAATTCGCGCAGTGCCACTTTTTTGGGGCTAGGGTTAATTGACGTTCCGTGTATTGTTTGCCGACTCACCATTAAGCGGCAGTGGTTGCTGATTCCACCGCTAGTTTCATTTCTTCACGGTATTCATCTGCAAGCTTTGATTTCTGGCGGTCATTAAGTACTTTACCCGCTAATTGGAAGAACTCCTGTTCTTCATCAGCAAGATGATGTTCTACTTTATCTTGCAGGTTTTTCAGGTGACGTAACCAACCTGGTGAACTCATATCGGTTTCATCCAGTTTTTCCAGTAATTCATCAATTTCGTGATGTTCCGCTATGCCATGTCGAGTTAAATCCACAGTGGCGTCTTTCTCTAGCAATTGCGAATAGAAATGACGCTCTTCCGCCACTGCGTGACTTTCTAGCTGTACTTTCAGCTCTTCATAGTACTCTCGTCTTGCCGCAGTGTTTCCGCTGGTTTCAGCAAGGATCTTCAACAGTAGACGTTGTTTTTCATGATCTTGACGTAATGCTTCGAAAATTTGCATATTATCTTCCTCAGGTAGTTTCGAACGATTTTACTAATGCGAGAACTATTCCAATCGGGAAAGCAATACTTACTTGATGTTTTTATTGGCTTTTTTTGTCTATGTTATGCGAGGGTGTTAGAGGTAAATATATAGCGAAGAAAAAATTACATAACTCTTGGAAAAATAGTGCACACCCTTGTGGTGCAAGGTGCTAAACACCTTGTGCCACTATTGCGTCAGCGAGCTTTCTAAAAGCGGCAACATTAGCGCCTTTCATGTAGTTGATGTAAGTTTCGCCGCCGAGCTTACCTTCGGTAACACAAAGGTTGTGAATATGGTTCATAATGGTTTGTAACTGCTCATCTAAGGTCTCTGCGTTACGTTGACTAAACATTGCATTTTGCGACATCTCAAGACCAGAGAGCGCGACTCCACCTGCATTAGATGCTTTTCCTGGAACGTAAGTTACTTTGGCATCAAAAAATACGTTTTGTGCTTTGTCAGTACAGGGCATATTTGCACCTTCTAAAATCATTGTGCAGCCGTTCTCTATGAGCTTGCGAGCATCGCACTCGTCTAACTCATTTTGCGTAGCGCAGGGCAGAGCAATATCGCACTTGATATGCCATGGGGTTTCATCGGCTTGCCATTTACCCATCCCTTCATCTTCCATATCAAGTAAAATGTTATCGCGTTGGTTATGATTTTCGATGGCCCAAGTTATGTCGGCCTCGCTCAAACCTTGCTCGTTATACAAAAGGCCACGACTATTAGAAAGTGTCACTACTTTAGCGCCTTTTTCACTGGCCTTAAGTGCAGCGTGAAGCGCGACATTACCAGCGCCAGAAACAATTACGGTTTTACCTTCAACAACGCTATCCTGAGCGCGGCAAACAGCCTCTAAAAAATAGATGAGACCAAAGCCCGTGGCTTCGGTTCTTACGTAGCTGCCACCGAATTCTAGTCCTTTACCCGTTAGTACACCTTCAAACCTATTATTAAGCCGTCGGTATTCACCATAGAGATAACCTATTTCTCTTGCTCCTACGTTAATGTCTCCTGCTGGCACATCAGTATTTGCTCCAATATGGCGTTGGAGCTCTCGCATGAAAGCTTGGCAAAAAAGCATGATATCTCTATCACTTCTTCCTTTGGGGTTGAAATCCGCACCTCCTTTACCTCCTCCCATGGGGAGGCCAGTAAGGGCATTTTTAAAACACTGTTCAAAGGCAAGGAATTTTAGTACTGATAAATTCACAGTTGGGTGAAACCTCAAGCCGCCTTTATAGGGCCCCATTGCTGAGTTGTGTTGAACCCGCCAACCTTGGTTAACCTCGATATCACCATCACTGTTCATCCATGAAATTGTGAAGTAGATAATGCGCTCAGGCATACAAAGCCGTCGTATTACGTCCAAAGATTTGTATGCTTCGTTAGCATTGTAAATAGGCACTATATCTTGAAGCACTTCATGTACGGCCTGAAGGTACTCTTTTTCATTCTCAAAGCGCTTATGCAAAAATTGATATATTTCATCAAAGTTACTAAGTTGTGGCATTCGCTTAACGCTCCTTTTTTTCGAAATTGGTCAGTACCGTCAAACTGCGAGGACGGGATGTGATCACAAGTTTTTCACTTTCATAAATCTCACCGTCGACGGCGTAGGGGGTTACACTGTCAAAGTGCAGTGTTATTTCGCTACCTTGCTTATGCTGAATTGAGTCACTTTGCTTTTTTGCTTGTACGGGGCTAAGCACAAGCTCCGCAAGCGAAAGAAACTGTCTATCTGAATTCGTTTGCGGTGTTAGCCATGTTAAATCGAGCTTTCCGTCAGTGATATCGGGGGGCTCAGAACCCTGGGCAAGTGCTGTTGTCATCGGCGCGGCATTGGCGATAACTAAACTTGGGGTTTCTAATGTTGTTTGCTCTTCATCGTCAATAGTCATAGTGAAAGCCATATTTTTGTTGTTGGATATGGCATTCCAAAGGCCTTTTAGGTAGGCAAACTGACCGCCCATATTCTTTTGTTCACGGTCTGCTGCAGAAATCATTTTTTCCTCGAAGCCTACAGCAGCGACCAGTAACATGACGTGGTCGTTACATGTTGCGGTATCGATAGCCATGGTATCGCCCGCTATAATGACATCACACGCGGTACTGATGGGCATTACTTTGCTTAAGTAACCATGCAGTACTTGGCTTAGCGCATTTGCGGTACCGAAGGGAATTATACCCATCACCACATCACTATTTACCAATGCACTTGCAACTTCAGTTAGCGTGCCGTCTCCGCCACACGCTACAACAATTTTTGCCCCTGTATTACGCGCTTCTTCGGCAAGTGTTTTACCATTGATATCTGGCGTGGTTTCTTTCACTGTAACGCTAAACTTTTCATTTAGCCTTGAAAGTACTTCGTCTCTATATTCATCCCACTTTCCACCGCCTGCAACAGGGTTCACAATAAGTGTTAATTTTTGTTGCAAAGACAGTAGCCCACCTTCTTTTACTTTCTCTAGTGCCGCCAATTGGCGCTTGTTGAGTCTAGCGGTTTGTCGAATATCATTAATTTGAGAAAGTGCTTCATTTACTGAAAGGCTAGGTTTTTTCGCGAGTAAAAATGCGGCCACGACCAACACAGAACGCCCACGCCCCAACGCGCAATGCACAACAACATTCTTGTTTTCGTCTATTTGCTGTTGTAGCCAGTTTATTGCCATTACAAGTTGCTCTGGCGTGGGACTGGTGTGGTCAAGCACAGGAATATTCAGATAGCGGAAGTCTTCTTGGTAAGCGGTCCAATCTAGACCGTCAAATTCGGCCGTGACATCTAAAATGGCATCAATATTATTGTCGTTTAATATCTCTACGTGCTTTGATGACATGCGACATGCCAGAAAAAGCTGAGGCTCAATTTGTTGAAGAGGAGGGACTTTATCAGTTCTTCTTGCATACTCGTTATATAACCAAGAGCCCAACAAAAAAGGAATAAAAATCCACCGAATGTAAAAAGGAATTGACCCATCTTCGCGTTTGCGAAATAAGCTTGGATAGTTCAGCAGATACGCACTGCTAACAGCAATTAAAGAAAATGCGGTCCATGCAAAAAGCACCGCTAATAGCGCATTAGGTGCCCACACCGTAAGAAGAAGAGCAATAATAGCGCCAAGCACGTAGTATTTAACCATTTTCACGTAAAACATATCCTTTGCTACTTTCTATATGCTTCTATACGTGTTGTTGTTCATTTCGATTACTTTCATACGTGTCGACCCTTGTCGATGGGAATGTTTCTTAAAATGAACTTACTTAAAATTGAAGACGTATTCCAATTGTATAAACGCGTGCAACATGTTGATTTAAGAATATGTGTATCTGCACGTATTGCTGTTTAAAAGAGTAGGGCTGATGAACCGAAGTACCGTTATTAAAGTAGGCAATTTCGTCTGGTTTCAAACTATCTGGTGGTTGGTTATTCTTTTTCAGAATGATGCGGTAGTGCCCGTTATGTTGCTGATTTTGGCATGGATAGCGTTGTCTCCTAAGCGCCTCGAAGATGCCAAACTGATGGGGACTCTATTCTTACTGGGAACAATAGTCGATGCTGCTTTGACAAACGTTGGGCTTTTTATCTTCAATGAAACAAAAGTCTTATTGCCTGGTTGGCCCATACCTATCTGGCTCAGTCTGCTGTGGGCAGCCTTTGCGGGTACTGTTTATCACAGCATGACGATGTTTCAAGGCCGGGTATTGTTGGCTGCAGCGGGTGGGGCAATCTTTGCGCCGCTAAGTTATATAGCTGGTGCTAAGTTTGGCGCCGTTGAACTAGGTCTAAGTATGACGTGGGCGTATGCAGCTATAGCAGTAGTTTGGAGCGTAGTATTTCCGTTTAGCTTTTTCTTATCGACAAAACTCGAGCGACAGACAATATAAACGTACTTGCAAGGAGTGTTAATACAATGACAAAAAATGTCTTAGTAACAGGTGGAAATCGTGGTATCGGCTTAGAAGTAGTAAAGGGCCTTTTGCAAGAGGGTTATAAAGTCTTGTTGGCTTGTAGAGACGAAGAGTCTGGTTTAGAGGCCAAAAAGGATATTGTTGGTGGCGACCTTCACGTTATAGAAATGCCGCTAGGCAACGAAACCTCGATTGTTGATGCGTTTGTAAGAGCTGAAGCGGTTTTTGGGCCAATCGATATCTTGGTGAATAATGCTGGCGTGCTTGATGACACATACTGGCGCGATGTCAGTGCAGAACAATTCGCCAAATCGATGCAAGTAAACGTGAATGCACCGCTTACGTTGATACAGCAAGCACTACCGCAAATGATCGAGCGCAAATTTGGCCGAGTTATTAATGTGAGTTCTAGTTACGGAAGCTTTGATGAGCAGTTACAAGGGCCATTGTGCTACGCCATCTCCAAAGCTGCGTTGAACGCATTAACGGTGAAAATGGCCGCTGTGGTAGACGAAGCTGCAAAAGACGATGATATTGACGTTATGGTAAATAGTATGACGCCAGGTTGGGTTCATACTCGTATGGGGGGGGCTGATGCACCGAAAACACCAGAAGAGGGGGCCGATACCATTATTTGGTTAGCTATGCACAAAAAAGGAGGCCCCAATGGAAAGTTCTTCAAAGACAGAAAAGCAATTAATTGGTAATTTTACAGTGAAAAGCGCTCTCTAAGGAAACGTGCAATGCCATCTTCATCATGATGACCGATTACTGATGTTGCGGCTTCTTTAATCATTTGCTTCGCGTTAGATGGCGCATAAGCTTCATCAGCAAACTGAAACATGCTGATATCATTGTCGCTATCACCGAAGCATATAATATTAGTAGCACCCAATTGAGATTTTAGAATTTCAACCGCGCTGCCTTTATTCGCTAACGTATGGTGCACGTCCATCCAGCGATACTCTTCGCCTTCTATTGCTGGTCCTGAATAAGCGATAAGGCCCTCTGTAGCGTTTAGCTGCTGATACATCTCGTAAATCACTTTGGCGTCTCCAATCATGCTTATGTTGGTAATGTGAGCATGAAGGGGGAGGCGTTCTGCACTTTCCAGCACTGCCTTAGTACGCGAAAAATACTTGTCGATGAGTTCACGCTCGACGCGATGCATTGGTGCAGAATGGTAAATAACGTGTTCGTGATTATCACTCGCCAAATCAACGGTGTTGATAAAAGGCGTAATATTGTTTTCCTTTGCACAGGATAAAATAGTATTTACTTCGTTCGGAGCCAGCAAATTTTCGAGAGTAAGTGCCTTGCCAGTTGGGTCCCAAATGGCAACACCATTATTATAGATGTGAGGCAATACAAACGGCGTATCTTGAATAACATGCTGAGCAGAGTGCATGGTTCTACCTGTTGCAACGGTATATGCAATATCATTTTCGGCAAGTAGCCCAAGGGTGTCTTTTGTGTATGACGAAATTTGCGAAGACTTATTGAGTAATGTTCCGTCTAAGTCGAAAAATATAAGGTCCATGATGTGCCCAACCAACTTCAAAAAAAGGGCCAATAGAAACGGCCAGAAAATAAAACGGCAAATAAGCATAATACGCAATTATTGCCGTTTTGTTTACATTCCTTTTATGATGTCGTACCAGAACCAAGCTTTATAATCATTAATGCCGACACTAGTGATGCTGAAAAGTGCACGGTAGATTACTTTTATCTAACCGACTCAACAACATTACCGGCATGCCTATCTAACAAAGTGATTACTTCATCAGATGATTGTGATTTGCGCATATTTATTACCATGGCGACTTTGCCGTAGCGTATCGCATGTTTGACTGACTGAATGAGATGGTCTCTATCAGGGCGCAACCCCAACAACCCTGCAACAAATAGCCCTACAAATATTCCTGGACTGATGAGCGCGATGTAAGTGAAAAGAGCATTTTGTTGCGTAAGCGCTGGGCCGAACTGCGTAAGTAAGAATGCGGCAACCATTCCAACAATTAAACCAACGCAACCAAGCAACAAATGTGAAGACCACAAACTGCGCCCAATTTTATTGCTGCTTTTTTCAAGTTTTTCGCTAAAGTAAGGATCACCCGCATCAATCAATTCGATTTGCGACGGCTCAACCTCAGTATTATCGCGAACAATCTCAACCATTTGTTGAGCACGTTGTTTTGACTCGAAAATAGCAGCCACTTGTAGCTTGTTACTTGAAATAACCGCCCCTCGCAAATTTTTGTGATTTGAAAATGTAGTAGACATCTTAGCACCCTAAATATCCATGTTTGACTCAACGAGAAATGCATTTCTCTAATCTATAGTAAAGGTGTATTCAAGTTATGTTCCGACCCCATTTGGGCACTACATAATTTGGAAGTATGGCGTATCCCAAGCTCGTTATTTCATTCTTATGTTATTGAATTTTATAGAGTAGTGGCGGTCATTACACCTGTTTAATCTTCTTTCAACCACGAGCTATTATTAAAAAAGAGGCAATATTTAAAACGACCTTAGTAATAGCAGCTACCCCCGGACTTACATGGTGTGTGTAATTTACGCATACCTTGCGAAAGCCTTACAGACCCTGCTTTGTATCAGTAATGGTGATCATTGTTGAGGTGTTGTCTGTAATCAATAACGAATGAAAACGCGATAATGGAGTGTTGCAGTGGAGAGAGTGGGGTTGTGTTATCACTACAACGACGACAGGCACCTGTCAATAAGCAGAATAAAGTGTGGTAAAAAACGCTTTTATTACCGCTATGCGAGTGGCAGAAAAGTAAATAGTAAACGTGTGCTTAATCGCATTAAAGGTTTGGCCGTGCCGCCAAACTGGCGTGACACGAAAATTAGTAAAGATAGTAAAGCGAGTATTCAAGCAATTGGAATAGATGAGAAGGGACGAAAACAATACATCTACCATCAACGCTGGCATGAACATCAGCAGGCGGTAAAGTTTTCTCGCTTGTTGGAATTTGGAAAACAGCTTCCTCAGTTTCGGCAGCGCTGCTTGGAGCTGGTTGAAAAAGAGGCATGGAACTACGAGAGGGCTTGCGCGCTGGTTTGTCTGTTACTCGACTACACAGGTGCACGTGTAGGTAACGTACAGTACAGCAAGCAGAATAATACGTTTGGACTGACAACCCTGCGCCGTAAACATCTTCAGAACTTTTGTGAAGATGGGGTGGCGCTTTCTTACATTGGTAAGCATGGTAAAACGCGCAACCTAAGTATTGACGACCCCGAACTTGCCAAGCTTATATGCGAAAGTGCGCAGCAACAAGGCTACAGCCTATTTCGATACAAAGATGAGTCATCACGATGGCACGATATAACCAGTGAAGATGTTAACGCGTTTATTCACGACAACATGAGTGAAGACTTTAGTTGCAAAGATTTTCGAACATGGGCAGCAAGTCGATTTGCGTTAATGTGCGTAGGTGATACGTACCGCGAAATACAAGAGTCAACAAATAAGAAATGGCAGAGCACATTGAGTAAACGCGTTGCTGCTGAAATAGGAAACACGCCCAGCGTCTGTCGCCAGTATTACATTCACCCGAAGCTATTATGTTTGGATGGCGACCCCCAACGGCTTCAATATACGCTTTCTCAAATCGATACTTTTTCTCTTGATGCCGAATACAACCTTGAGGCTCTTTCACCTGTTGAAAAGGTTCTTATGGATATTATTTCGCCTCAATGAGTTATATAATGCTTTCTTTTTCAAAATGACTTCAAAAGCACTTACTTTGCATAAAATGTAGTTCTTTGTACCGTTTTAATTGTGTTTCACGAATCTTTTGTTTGTGCCTTTGTTATTGATATTAATATGAAATATTTTAATTTAAAGGCCGTTTCTTCGTGTGAAACAAAAATGGGTAATAATTCGTATTAAAGCGGTTTAAGACCTGGTTGAACAATAATTGAACTTGAAATAAATTATAAAACCTTTATATTGTTAGAGCTCAAATGATTATTGCTCTACTTAAATAGTGCTTATTATATGAAGTTCTTTGAAGAGATAAGCAGCTTGCATGACGGATTCGTGAGATCAGTCGTGTGTACATTTAAGAACGCTTGAATGTCGAGAACAGTAATCGTTACTACTATGAGCAAAAGAGGATTAGTTCTACGTTATGCCATTAGAAAGTTACTTGTCGCTATCGGTTTATTTTATAGCGATGCTTGGGATAGGTCTTTTCGCCTACCGCCAGTCCACAAGTGATATTTCAGGTTACATTTTGGGCGGCCGACAAGTAAGTCCGCACGTCACCGCGCTATCAGCTGGCGCGTCAGATATGTCTGGTTGGATGTTGATGGGGCTACCAGGTGCAATGTTCGTATCGGGATTTGATGCGGTATACATTGCGATAGGCTTAGTGGCTGGTGCCCTTGCCAATTACTTATTAGTAGCGCCAAAACTGCGTGTTTACACTGAAATCGCAGATGACGCACTTACGGTACCTGAATTTTTTGCAAAACGATTCAATACGCCAAATGCTAGTTTACGCATAGTGTCAGCTGCCATCATCGTTATGTTTTTCACGCTGTATACATCTGCAGGGCTGGTAGCAGGCGGGAAGTTGTTTGAAAGCGCATTTTCAGTTGATTACCAGTTGGGGCTTTTCATCACACTCGGTGTAGTTGTTTCTTATACCTTGTTAGGTGGCTTTTTAGCAGTAAGTCTCACTGACTTTGTACAAGGCTGCATTATGTTTATTGCGCTTGTTCTGGTTCCTATCGTTGCCTTCAGTGAGTTCGATAGTGTGACCCAAATGACGTCGGCAGCGTATAAATCAGTGCCGAGTTTTTCAGAATCGTTAGAAACACTAACGGCTGTCGGTTTACTGTCGAGTTTGGGGTGGGGCCTTGGGTATTTTGGTCAGCCGCACATTATTGTTCGATTTATGGCAATACGTTCAGTAAATGCTGTCAGTACGGCCCGAAATATTGGTATGTCGTGGATGACTGTGACGATTATCGGCGCGTTAGCGACAGGCTTTGTTGGTATTGCATACGCTAATCAATTTAATTTGGCAGTGGATGATCCAGAAACAATATTTATCGTTTTTTCACAACTATTGTTTCACCCACTCATTAGCGGTTTTCTAATGGCAGCCATTTTGGCAGCCATAATGAGTACGATTTCGTCACAATTGTTAGTGAGTGCGAGTTCACTTACGGAAGACATTTATCGTGTAGTGACGAAAAAAGAAGTAAGCGAAAAGCAAACAGTGACCATCGGTCGTTACGGCGTAGCAGGCGTTGCAATTGTGGCTCTGCTACTGGCGTTGGATGCCTCTAACACGATTTTGTCACTGGTCAGTAATGCGTGGGCTGGATTTGGCGCAGCATTCGGGCCGTTAGTACTCTTTTGTTTATACAAGAAGGATCTTACCGCAAAAGCGGCACTTGCAGGGATGATGGGCGGTGCAATCACCGTTTTATTTTGGATTTACGCTCCGGTGCTTGATGGCGGTGAAACGTTGAGCAGCGTGGTATATGAAATTATTCCTGGTTTTGCAGTAAGCACATTGTTGCTTTATGGGGTAAGTCGATTAGATGAAAGCCCTTCATTAAGTGTTCAACAAACATTTATGCAAGCCAGTAAAGAATTAGCGAATCAACAATCTTAAGGTTTAAAAGTTTATTATGAGTAACCCTAATTGGAAACGTGTAGTGATAAAGGTAGGTAGTGCACTAATATCGCCCAATCAACAAGGGTGCAGTAGTCATTATCTATTGAGTATTGCTCAATTTATCGTACGTTGCAGAGCGAATGGTACCCAAGTGGTGTTAGTTTCGTCTGGTTCGGTAGCTGCAGGCGCACACCTGTTTCCCGAGCAAGAAAAATCAGACATAGCGGTTAAAAAAGCAATGGCCGCCGCAGGTCAGACTGAGATGATAGCGACGTGGGATAGACTGTTTGATTTTCCTTCGGCACAGATGCTACTTACACACGCGGACTTGCGTGATCGTGAGCGTTACGTAAGTATTCGCGAAACAATTTTCAGTCTGTTGGATAACAATATCCTACCTATCGTTAATGAGAACGATACGGTAACAACCGATAAATTAAAGGTTGGAGACAACGATAACTTGTCTGCAATGGTGGCATCGGCCTCAGAAGCAGACGCACTGATTATCTGTTCAGACATCGATGGACTGTACGACAAGAATCCGCATGAACATGATGATGCGACCTTGCTGAAAACAGTAGATCACATTGATGAGTCTATATATGCCATGGCAGGTGGTGCAGTGAAAGGTGGTGTGGGTACTGGTGGTATGCGCACTAAAATAGAAGCGGCTGAGAAAGCTGTTTCGCATGGTATAGACACATATATTATTAACGGCTTTACTGAGCTGTCGTTTAATATGCTGCTAAATGGTGAAAACCCAGGCACGCACTTCAAGCCTCACGCGAAACCGATGCAAGAAAATGTGCATTGGATGCGACATACGTCGAACGCGCAGGGCGAGGTAATTGTAGAAGGTGACTTCGATGCCTCACTCGACAGCAATGCAGACCAACTTACCAGTAGCGAGATAGTTGACGTAAAAGGTGAGTTTTCGGTAGGCGATACCATTTTGGTTCGTAAAGAAGATGGAACCAAGTTAGTGAAAGCTAAATCGAATTACAGTAGCTGTTTATTGAATTTTATTGCTAATCAGGAAAATGAAGAGTTCGCCAACGAATTCGAAGAGAAAACAGGACCGATTATTTCTGATCAGCACATAGCAAATCTGGAGAAAGAATGAGTATTATTACAGAGTTAGCACAACAGGCAAAACAAGCTGCACGTACATTGGCTATTTTAAGTGAAAGCCAAAAAAACGCGGTGTTAACTGACATGGCGGCAGCTATTCGCGCAAACAAAGACAAAATTATTGCGGTTAATGAGAAAGAAGTAGCACGAGCAAAAGAAAACAACCTTGATGCTGCCATGGTAGACCGCTTAATTTTGAACGACGAGCGCATTGAATCTATGGCCGAAGGTATCGAAGTTATTGTTGAACTTGACGATCCGGTTGGTAAAGAGCGTGTTATCGGCACTCGCCCTAATGGGATAGAAATTAAGAAGATGCGTATTCCATTAGGGGTTGTGTGTATGATTTATGAAGCACGACCTAATGTTACCGCAGACGCTGGCGCGCTGTGTTTCAAGTCTGGTAATGCGGTTATTTTACGCGGTGGTAAAGAAGCGTTAGACACAAGTTTAGCGATTGCTGAGCTTATGCAGGATGTGCTTGAAAAGCACAATTTACCAAAAGCATTGGTCACTGTAGTGCCAAATCCAGATCGCTCACTTATGCAAGAGCTTATGGAGCAACGCGATTACATTGACGTAATTATTCCGCGCGGTGGCGAAGGGTTAATCAACTACGTTACCGATAACGCGAAAGTGCCGGTTATCCAGCACTTTAAAGGTGTGTGTCACTTGTATGTAGACCAAGACGCTGACCTTGATAAGGCAATGGGTTTATTACTTAACGGTAAAACGCAACGCACAGGTGTATGTAACGCCCTTGAAGGGTTATTGGTTCATTCTGCTGTTGCAGGTGATTTCCTTCCTAAAGTAGCTGAAGCGTTTAAAGAGAAGGGCGTTAAGGTACATGTAAATGAAAAAGGCAGTGCCTATTTCACTGATGCAGACATCATCGCGGAAGACGCTTACGGTGAAGAGTATCTAGGGCTTGAAATTGCCATTCGCGTTGTTGATGACTTCAATGCCGCAATCGATCATATTGCGCAATTTGGTAGTAACCATACCGAAGTTATCTGTACCGAAGACGCAGAAAAAGGCAAGTTGTTTCAGCGTGCTGTTGACGCAAGTGTGGTTATGGTTAACGCGTCATCGCGTTTTTCTGACGGTAGCCAACTTGGACTCGGTGCGGAAATTGGTATTGCCACAACCAAGCTACACGCGTATGGCCCAATGGGACTCGAGTCGCTGACATCTGAGAAATATTTAGTAAATGGCGAAGGTCAAATTCGCGAATAACGTGATTGGCTTATAAATGAGACTGCACAGTATTTACCCGGTCTAACTGGTCGGGATTGTGCCTCAAGTCTTCATGCTTCATAATGCAAAGCGCTGACAGTAGTCGGCGCTTTTTTATGTTTTATCATAAGTTTATTGTTACGCATCACTAACAATAACTGCACTTTGCAACAGGATGGAGCCAACATGGAGATAGTGATAGACCCAGCACAGTTGTGGCAACAACTCATTGCATTTGCCAATGAGTATAAGCTGCTCACATCTTTGGTGCTGTTGGTCATTCTGCACTACATCAAGAAAGGCATTTTGCGCCTTATCAAACGGCGAAGTTCTCGTCGCGGTGAAGACCGCCGCAATCAAATAAACATCCTCGAACAGCTCGGCAACGCATTCATTATTATTTTGTTGATGATGGTGTGGTCGTCAGAAATTCAAACCTTAGCTATCTCTATTGCGGCGTTCATGGTAGCAATTGTACTGGCTACCAGAGAATTTATTCAGTGCTTTATGGGGTTCATTTACTATTTGGGGGCAAGGCCTTTCAGGGTAGGTGATTGGATCCAAATGAACAACGTAATTGGTGAAGTGGTTGAAATGGACTGGGCAAAAACCGCGTTGCTAGAAGTTGATGCAGAGACATTCAATTACACGGGTAAGCACGTTTATGTGCCAAATAGCCAATTGGTGACCCAGACCGTAAGAAACTTAAATTTTATGCGTCGCTACCGATTACATTCGTTTGAAATTGTGAACGAGCCAACCGTTAATGCATATAGCTTGTTACCTGCCTTCCATGCAAGAGCACAAGCCCATTGTGAGTATTTTCGTGATGTGGCAGAACGCTATAAAGGCTTGATAGAACGCCACTTAGAACAAGAGTTTATTCGAATTGATCCTGAAGTTGAAATAAAGACCAACGAACTTGCCAAAGTGGTAGTTAAAGTTAGTCTGTTTTGCCCAACTGCTGAGGCTCACGAGTTAGAGCACAAAATGTGTTCCGATTGGCTAAGTTTATGGTTTAAAGCCATGAAAGAAGAGCAAAAGCAGATTGAATTGCAACAGGGTGATCAATCAGCAGCACAACTCCCACAAAGTGTTACAACCAGCAATAGTGCCCTTTAAATATTACAGGCCCAGCTACGGTTGCTGGTAAAGTGACTTTGCAAAAATGCCATTTGATCAGCCAGTATTCGCCTGTTCATAAGGTAAAAGCGTTCATAAACGTTGGGTCTAAATGGTACGGCAAGCAAAGGCATGTTTGCTTCTTCTGGGGTTTTCGCGCCTTTGGCGTGATTACAGCGCTGACAAGCCGTTGCTACATTCGTCCACGTATCTTTGCCACCTCGAGAGCGGGGAATAATGTGGTCGCGAGTTAATTGTTTTGGCGTGAATTGATGGGCACAGTACAAACAAAGGTAGCTGTCTCTTCGAAACAAATATCGATTAGTAAGTGCCACTTTGCCAGAAAGGTCAGTTACCTTGCCATCACACGCGATTATGCTCGACAGTGTAAGTTGGCTTTGAAGGCCCTGATGATTCCAGCCACCTTTTAAGGTAATAGCATCACTGCCAAGCTCAAATAATACCTTATCTTGGCTATAGAGCTTTGCAGCTTGTTCAACATCTATCCACTCTTGTGGCATGCCTGCTTTATTTAATCGAAGTACCAACATGGTAACCCCCTTAGCACACTTATTTTTAGACGTTCTTTTTGAATTGTTTTCGCTTTTGTTTACTTATGAAAAGTGAAGACGACTTGTTTCCTTTTTGTTCTAGCATACGCTTTTTTGTGTCAGTATGATGAAAATATAGTCAATAATTGAAATTTCACAGATATTTCATATAGTCATGGTGCGATAGAGCATTACGATAAAACACCCAATAACACGACAAATTCTTCGCGGGGCTGCATTTGACCATGGTATTAATTCCACTTCATGGCTATACTATGCGCCGCGTTTAAAAGCGATAAATAAAGATTGAAATTAAAGGACAAATAGTGACTCCTATTACTAAATCATTTCAGTATGGACAGCATACTGTAACTCTAGAGACGGGTGTAATTGCTCGTCAGGCAACAGCTGCGGTTCTTGCGAGCATGGACGACACGTCTGTACTGGTAACAGTAGTTGGTAAAAAAGAAGCCAAAGCAGATCAAGACTTCTTCCCATTAACTGTTAACTACCAAGAGAAAGCGTACGCTGCGGGTAAAATCCCAGGTGGTTTCTTCAAGCGTGAAGGTCGTCCATCTGAAGGCGAAACCTTGATTGCACGTCTTATCGACCGTCCAATCCGCCCATTATTCCCAGAAGGTTTCAAAAACGAAGTACAGGTTGTTGTTACTGTAATGTCTGCTAACCCAGATATCCCTACAGACATCATCTCTATGATTGGTACTTCTGCAGCCCTTGCTATCTCTGGTATTCCATTTAACGGCCCAATTGGTGCGGCACGTGTTGGTTACAGCAACGGCGAATACATTCTAAATACACGCAACGAAGAGCAAGCTGAAAGCGAACTTGACCTTGTTGTTGCGGGTACAGAAGGCGCAGTACTTATGGTTGAATCAGAAGCTAGCGTGCTTTCTGAAGATACTATGCTAGGTGCGGTTATGTTCGGTCACGAGCAAATGCAAACAGTAGTTAACGCGGTTAACGAATTTGCGGCCGAAGTTGGCACTGAGAAGTGGGACTGGGCACCAGAAGCAGAAAACACTGCACTTAAAGATAAAGTTAAAGCACTAGCTGAAGCAGAAATGACTGCGGCTTACCAGATTTCTGACAAGTTAGAGCGTAAAGACGCGGTAACTGCAGCAACTGAAAAAGCACTTGAAGCTATTCTTGCTGAAGACGAAGAACAAGACAAGAAAGAAGTACTAGACCTTCTTCACGAACTTGAGTCTGACGTTGTACGTTCACGCATTCTATCTGGCGCGCCACGTATTGACGGCCGTGACCCAGCGATGATCCGTGCACTAGACGTGGCGACAGGTATTCTTCCTCGTACTCACGGTTCTGCACTATTCACACGTGGTGAAACGCAGGCGCTAGTAGCTGCTACGCTTGGTACAGAGCGTGACGCACAAATGATTGACGAGCTTCAAGGCAAGCGCGACAGCCGCTTCATGCTTCACTACAACTTCCCTCCATACTGTGTTGGTGAAACCGGTATGATTGGTTCGCCTAAGCGTCGTGAAATTGGTCACGGTCGTCTAGCGAAGCGTGGTATTCAAGCAGTAATGCCAAGTGAAGAAGAATTCCCGTATGTAGTTCGTGTGGTTTCTGAAATCACAGAATCAAACGGTTCATCTTCAATGGCCTCTGTTTGTGGTACTTCACTAGCGCTTATGGATGCAGGTGTACCAATTAAAGCGTCTGTTGCGGGTATCGCAATGGGTCTTGTTAAGAGCGACGACAATTTTGTTGTACTTTCAGACATCCTTGGCGACGAAGATCACCTTGGCGACATGGACTTTAAAGTAGCAGGTACTACCGAAGGTATTACTGCACTTCAAATGGACATCAAGATTGAAGGTATCACTAAAGAAATCATGCAAATTGCGCTTAAACAAGCAAAAGAAGCACGTTTGCACATTCTTAAGACCATGGACGAAGCGATTGGCGGTCACCGTGAAGAGCTAAGTGAATTTGCTCCACGCATCTACACAATGAAGATTGACCAAGACAAGATCCGTGACGTTATCGGTAAAGGCGGCGCAATGATCCGTCAAATTACTGAAGAGTCTGACACTAACATTGAGATTGAAGACGACGGTACTATCAAAATCTTTGCGACAGAGCGTGCGAAAGCAGACATCGCTATTAGCAAGATTGAGCAAGTAACGGCTGAAATTGAAGTGGGTAAGACTTATAACGGTAAGATTACACGTATTGTAGACTTCGGTGCGTTTGTAGAAGTACTTCCAGGTAAAGAAGGTCTTGTTCACATTTCACAAATCGCTCACGAGCGTGTGAACAAAGTAACTGACTACCTAGAAGAAGGCCAAATGGTTGACGTTAAGGTTATGGAAATCGATCGCCAAAACCGTGTACGTTTAAGCATTAAAGAGCTTCTAGAAAAGCCTGCGCCTAAGTCTGACGACGCAGAATAATGGCAATTAGGTTTTAAACCTAGTTAGTCACATATAAGTAAAAAGGGAGCTTGGCTCCCTTTTTTCGTTTTTGGGTTTAAAGAAATAATAACGGGTTGGGTTTTACCCGTTTACCCACACATTTAAGCCATAACGAACGCGCTTTTTTAAAGGTAATTGATAATGGATAAGCAAACGCAAACTGAAGTAGAAGCCGCGGTATTTCGCCGCTTAGTAGAGCACTTGGACGCGAACAAAGACGTTCAGAACATTGACCTGATGATTTTGGCCGACTTCTGCCGTAACTGCTTAGCAAAATGGTATTCGGCGGCTGCAAGCGAGCAGGGTGCTGATATTGACTACGAGGCGGCACGCGAAGTGGTATACAAAATGCCGTATTCAGAATGGAAAGAAAAGCACCAGCTTCCTGCCACTGACGAGCAGCTTGAAAAGCTAGCTGCCAGACAGAAAAAGTAACAGTTGCTATGTGTTTAAGAAGCCAGCGAAAGCTGGCTTTTTTGTGTTTGGCTGCGTGAAATACACCAAAATCACCTGCACACCGATTTGGTGTTTTTAATATATGAGCGAAAAACGACAACACGGTTTTTGCTTTATTTCTCTGTTGGTTGTGGTTTAAAGTAGTGAGCAATAAAATGAACAAATACCCTAAAGTGGTGTGGATTAGCATGACGGTTTGGGGACGAGTAAGCTCTTAGCTTCCTTAAAATATAAAGGAATAAATTTGGAAAACGTAGACAAGCATCGTCATACAAGAACAGTTTGTGGCTCTGGGATCATGGTCATGCTTCCTGGATTTTTTACATTTGCGGATTACAGTAATCCAAAAGTTTTTGCGGTAGTCCCTTTACTTTTACTCCTATGCTCATCAAGAGTATGTAAAGCGATTCTGCGATCTCAAGAGCAAACAAGCATTTTTGTAATCTGCGCTTTAATATCCGCTGGTAGCGGCCTTGCTTACAGGTACACAGAAACATTCCTATTTCTATTAATTGTTGTATTTCTTCCGCTGGTTTGGCTCAGTATTAGTTATAAGTCAATTAATAACTCGCTCATACGCATGGAAAAAAATGAGAACTGAATTGATTAATTCAGAAGCAGCTAACACATATGAGCCCAACTCCTGTCAATAGGTAATAGTTATTCGCTGGCTGCGCTAGCAGTCAGTCCAACTCCCTAAGCTAAACCTCCTAACTTCAT
>NZ_JAJALG010000019.1:0-78645 GCF_020515205.1 Alteromonas sp. McT4-15 | reverse complement strand
AATTAAATATATCGAAATATGAATCGTCGTTGTGACACTCTTAACGAGTGCCCACACAGATTGTCTTGTCTAAATTTTTAAAGAACATTCACTAGAAGCGTTGCTTCTTAGTGACTCACCCTGTTCGAGTGAGGTGCGCATTATACGCTGGAAGTTTTCGTTGTCAACACTTTTTGAAAATTTATTTTCTGAAGCGTTTCTTCTAAACTCCCGTCTTTACTGGTCTATGTAGGTAGTAGAGACTTACTTCAAGAGGTTTGCTGTTTTGCTTTCCCCCGAAGCGGATGCGCATTTTAGGGAATTGAGCGCCCACGTCAACACTTATTTTAAAAAAAGTGTCATATTGCGTTTGTTTGCTCAATAAAGCCCCACTTCGCTCAGCAAACACACTATTTTATAGTCTCACTATGGACCATCTAGCGATCTACACTATTTGTTATCACCTAATCACGCTCTCCTTTGTTTGCAATAAACATATAGAGATTTAGTACACCCGTATTCTTAAATAACGCAATTAGCGTGGTAAAGTAATTGTCATTACTCTTACTCATTCATTTTTCGATACCTAAAATAGTAGAACTAATAAAGTATCAATAGAAAAGGAATCATGCTTTGACCCTACGTACCTATAAATCGATAACCCCAACTCTTGGTGCTAACTGCTATGTCGACCCGTCAGCTGTCATTGCCGGTGATGTAGTATTAGGTGATGACGCAAGCATTTGGCCCCTTGTCGCGGCAAGGGGCGATGTAAACAAAATCAGAATAGGTGCCCGTAGTAATGTACAAGATGGTAGCGTGCTGCACGTTACTCGCAAATCAGCACAAAACCCCGAGGGCTTTCCATTAATTATTGGTGAAGATGTGACGGTAGGCCATAAGTGCATGCTACACGGTTGTGAACTTGGCAGTCGGATACTGGTTGGTATGGGGGCTATTATTATGGACGGCGTTATTGTAGAAGACGATGTGTTCATCGGTGCTGGTACATTAGTCCCTCCCAATAAGCGTCTTGAAAGCGGATACCTTTATGTAGGCAACCCAATGCAAAAGAAACGTCCTCTGAAAGAAAGCGAAATTGCCTTTCTAAAACAGTCGGCGATTAATTACGTTAATTTAAAAGACGAATATTTAGAAGACGCCTAGACCTCTGCATTCAGGACGCTATTTGTCTGCAAGAATGTTTAATAAGTGGCGCTGCTGGGCTATATCCCGACGAGCCGTGCCACTAGCTCTTTATCAGTTCTCTTACTTTATCTACTACCTTGGCAGTATTTGGTTTTTTGCCTGTCCAAATGGTAAATGCTGCGGCAGCTTGTTCAACTAACATACCTAACCCATCTAAACTTTGCGTTACCCCCAACTTTGTTGCTTCTTGCATAAAAGGTGTCGGTGAATTTTTATAAACCATGTCATACACCGCTTCACACTCACTTAAGGACGCTGCATTTATATTGCATGGAAGTTCGCCGTTTAAACTTGCTGCAGTAGAATTGATGATTACGTGTGGTGTTATCGACGCTACGTCCTCAAGCGTCATTACCGCTATTTCATTGTACTGACTTTCACTGGCCACCTGCTCTGCACGGCTTAGCGTTCTATTAGCAATAGTAAGTTTTGCGATACCGGCTTCAAATAACGGCGAAACAACACCTCGTGCCGCACCACCAGCACCTAACAGTAAAACGTGTTTATTTTTTAGTGCTACACCGTTATTAAGTAAATCATTCACTAAACCAATCCCGTCGGTGTTAAAACCATAAACGTTTCCATCCGCTGTCTTCATGAGCGTATTTACGGCCTTCGCATCATTCGCGGCAGCGTCTTCAACCTGAGCAAAATTATAGGCATCTAATTTGAACGGCATAGTAACATTGCACCCTATTGCAGCATCTTGGGCTAGAAATGCTGATGCTGCTTCGACAAAACCATCTTCAGGCGCCAGGATTTTTTCATAAGAAATCTCTTCCCCTACCTGTTGTGCAAACATTTGGTGGATAGTTGGTGATAAACTCTGAGCTATAGGATTTCCGAATACAGCGAATTTTTTCATGGGAATACGAGACTTATTTAAAACAAAACAGAAAAGCGAAGATGTTAAAAAGAGTACACCATATTACCGAATAGGTGGAGAAGAGAAAGTAAGAGCACTTTCCAATACGTTCTATGACATTATGGAAACCGATCCTATGGCCGAAGAGCTATTGGCTATACATCCGCAACCTCTCGACAGAATTCGACATGTATTCTTTTTGTATTTAAGCCTGTGGTTAGGCGGTCCCGATGACTTTCAGCAACAGTTTGGCCATCCGCGGCTTCGTGCTAGGCACTTACCCTTTACTGTTACACCTGTGCTTAAAGATCAGTGGATGTATTGTATGCGCAAGGCTTTGTTTCAAACCGTTGACGATATGGCACTTGCTCAACAATTGCTGCAAGCGCTCGATCAACTTGCAGAGCATATGATTAATAGCAAATAAAAAAGCGCGCTGTCGAGATTACTCTCTTGGCGCGCAAGTCCCCTGTTACTGTTCACGCTCTTAATGGCGCATGAGTAGTGCAATTAAATAACTAGAATGTGTAACCCACTGAGATAGTGTAAACCCAAGGGTCAATTTCAATATCGCTCACAACGCCATCAGCTTCACCTACTTTAAATGTTGCGTCGGTATCAATATCGATGAAACGTACTGAGGCATTCACGTGCCATTTTTTATCTACAATGTAGTCCATTCCAACTTGTGCTGTAAGTCCAAATGAATTGTCTAGTGATAAGTCGCTAAGGCCAGCATCGCTGTTAGCCCCTGTAAACTCTTCGTCAAAGAAAATTGTATAGTTTACACCAGCTCCAACATATGGCTGAAACGGCGAGTTAGCATCGTTAAAGTAGTAGTTTGCAGTTAACGATGGTGGCAAATGTGTTACTTCACCCAATTGAGTACCCGTACCCAACGGATCGGAAACAGAGAAGTTCACATCGTGTTTGAAAGGTGTAGCAGCTAACAACTCAAGGTTGATGTTGTCTGTTAGGAAGTACGCCACATTAATACCAAGTTGCGTATTGTTATCAACCGTTAATGCAACACCTAGATCAGTACCACCAGCAATGATATTTGATGATGACTCATCTGGGGCAACGGTAGTTAGGCCGCCGCGCACAACCCAGTCACCTTGCTGGTGAGCGCTAGCTAGTGGAGAAAGTGCTGCGAGTGTAAGGCAAATTGCTGAAAGAGTGTGTTTACGCATGGTGTGTCTCTCGTGTGTTTAAATAAGATGACGCCACTGTACGCTTTTGATGAAGTGAAATGTTGATCCAGCGCAAAGTTCATAAGTAACTGAAACACTGACACTAATACAAGTTGATATAGATCAAAAAGAAACGCCGCAATGATTATGTTGCGGCGTTTCTGGCATATTGGTTAACTATTATCGCGAGAGTTACCACTGTGTAGGTTTAAGCCAATCGACTAGTTTGGCTTCTGCACTACCTGGTGCAGGTGTATAACAATACTCCCATCGCGCCAGCGGCGGCATAGACATAAGAATTGACTCTGTCCTACCACCAGTTTGCAAACCAAACAAAGTGCCTCTATCAAACACCAAGTTAAACTCTACGTAGCGACCACGACGATACAGCTGAAAGTCACGCTCCCGTTCGCCGTAAGGCGCTTGTTTTCTGCGCTCCACGATAGGGACATAGGCATCAATATAGCCATTACCCACGGCTTGCATAAACGCAAACGATTGCTCGAATCCCCACTCATTGAGATCGTCAAAGAAAAGACCGCCAACACCACGTGTTTCATTTCGATGCTTCAGATAAAAGTAATCGTCACACCACTTTTTGTATTTTGGATAGACCTCTTCACCAAATGGCTTACAGAGTTTTTTAGCTGTATCATGCCAATGCACAACATCTTCTTTAAATGGATAAAAGGGCGTTAGGTCAAAACCACCACCAAACCACCAAATAGGTGCCTCTCCCTCTTTTTCTGCAATAAAAAAGCGTACGTTTGCATGTGAAGTGGGAATGTAAGGGTTATGTGGATGAATAACGAGAGACACCCCCATCGCCTGGAAATTACGGCCTGCTAGCTCTGGTCGGTTTGCCGTTGCGGATGCAGGCATTTGACTACCAAAGACATGTGAGAAATTGACGCCGCCTTGCTCGATAACCGCACCGTCTTTAAGTACACGCGAGCGACCGCCGCCTCCCTCTTCACGTTCCCAGCTGTCTTCAACAAATTGACCTTTTCCGTCGGCAAGCTCTAATGTTTGACAAATAGTATCTTGCAAGTTGAGTAGATAAGCTTTTACCTGTGCAATAACATCTTTTGCGTTTTTTCCGTCTAGTAGCTCTGTTGATATCATGGGCGTATTACCTCTGCTGTATCGCCATCTCGTATTACACTGGGTTTTGTAGCACCGCCAACTTCGCCCTCAACATACGTCACGGATTCTGCAAACACAGCTTTAGCTTGCTCTAGTGTTATGGCGGGAGATTGTCCTGTGAGATTGGCACTGGTTGACACCAAAGGTTTACCTAATTTTGTGCAAAGTGCCACAACCACTGGATGATTGGTTACCCTAACGGCTATTTTGTCATGCTGCCCAGTAATCCACTGCGGTGCAGTTGCCGATTTTGGTAGTAACCACGTATTAGGGCCAGGCCAACTAGAAAAAATATCAGTGCGTCTGTCTGGCCTAATCGCATTATCATTAACGTAAGGTAAAAGCTGACTATAATTGGCTGCAACTAAGATAACGCCCTTTTCTACTGGACGTTGCTTAAGTTCCAATAATGCGTTTACAGCAGTTTCATTATCAGGGTCGCACCCTATACCCATGACCGCTTCTGTAGGATAAACCAGTAACTTTCCTTCATTGAAGGCAGCGACAATAGGGTCGCTTTCTTTCACATCATCCGATGCAGAGTCAATTGCATTCCCATTGTGGAATTCAGACATGTTCTTCTCAGCTTTCGCGCAGGTTATTTCTTAAAGCCACAGGAAGGTTGTGGGCATTGAACTTGCCCTTTTTTATCAATCAACACTCCCCATCCGCATTGTGGACAGGCTTCGTTCACAGGCGTGAAATTTAGCACATAACGACATTGGGGATAATGGTTACATGCAAAAAACTGTTTTCCATACTTGTTAGTACGCGATATTAAATGCCCTTTCTTACATTTGGGGCAGTCAACAAGCGTGTCTTCTTGTTGTTTAATCGGTGCTATGTGGTGGCAATCAGGAAAGTTAGTACAGCCAATAAACATACCAAACCGACCTTTCTTTATGGCCAATGTTCCGTTACATTCTGGGCAAGACACACCATCCAGTGTTTTTAAAAGCGTGGTTTGTTTATCGTGAAGCGGTTTACTAAAGTGACAATCTGGATACCCCGTACAGCCAATGAACGGACCTGATTTACTATTTTTAATATGCAGCGGTTTACCACAATCAGGACAATCACCAAAGTTATCCTCTAGTGCATGCTCGTGAGCGGAAAACAAAGAATGGTCTATTTTCGACATAAGAACCTTAAGTGCACTACCATTGGCAGCGCACTTAGTTAAACACAAAAAGCGCGACGGCAGATTTTAATTTAATGCAATACGCCATCAGGCTCTTCGAACAGTAAATCTTCCATTTGCGCGTAGGCTTTCTCTTTACCCGGCACGTTAAATAGCACCATTAGCACAACCCATTTCAAATCTTCCAGACAGAATTCGTTAGAGTCGATTTCCATTACACGGTCGATCACCATCTCACGAGTTGATGCATCAAGCACATTTACTTGCTCTAAAAACATCAGAAAACCGCGACATTCTACGTCTAAACGCATTTGTTCTTCATGGGTGTAGATACGGCTCAAACTGGTACTAATGCCTTTACAAAAATAAGGCTTTATATCCGTTTCTTGTAATGCAGCCAGTTTCTCTAGCCATGCGAGGGCTTTGTAAATTTCATCATGATGAAACCCTGCGCGCACAAGCTCTTCGGTCAACTCGTCTTGGTCGACGCGAATTTCAGTTTCACTATGTATGAAGTTTTCGAACAGATACATGAGGATATCGAACATGTTATTTTCCCCTCAATTTAACGTAGCCCCCAGGGACAGCGGCTACCAAACCACGCAATTCATATTCTAATAATGACGCCATTACTTTATCGACAGTAACAGCATTGCGCTGGGCTATAACATCAATAGCGGTGATGTCATAATCCACACTAGCTAATAATTTATCGGTTGCCAAGCTATTCACTTCACTTTTTTGTTTTTCGACGTCTACGCCTAAGCTCAACTGCTGAGGCTCAATCGCGAATTCATCGAAAATATCATTTACTTTAGTTACTAATTTGGCCCCCTGTTGGATTAACCAATGGCAACCTTCGGTGTAAGCGTGGAAAATGCTTCCTGGCACCGCAAATACCTCTTTGCCTAGATCTGCGGCCAAATTAGCAGTTATCAAGGTACCACTCTTTATTTTTGCTTCTACCACCACAGTGCCCATACTTAGTGCGGCAATAATCCTATTTCGTCTAGGAAAGTGCCATGGCTTAGGGCCTTGTCCGGGGAAGAATTCAGAAATAATAGCGCCCCCAGCATCAACAATACTATTTGCAAGTGCTTTATTCTTTGACGGATATATTACATCTGGCCCTGTTCCCATTACGGCAATGGTACGCCCATTTCCCGTTAGCCCACCGCGATGAGCAGCACTGTCTATGCCTGTTGCTAAACCACTTGTTACCGTTATTCCAACGGCAGAGAGCCCCTGAGCAAACTCTTGAGCAGTAGTTTTTCCTGCATTGCTCGCTCTACGGCTTCCCACAATAGCCACTTGCGGTTTTTTTAGTAGCTCAGGCTCACCAATAACAAAAAGTACCAAGGGTGGACTGACTAGTTGTTTAAGTGCATCAGGATAAAAAGAAGAACCAAAATAAACTAAATGGTGCGCAGGATTACTGCAGGCCCAATTAATCGCTTTTTCTACTAATCCAGGTGCTATAGCCGCTTTTAGCTCATTTAACTCAACCGACACATTAGGTAAATCGGTAAGCAGTGTTAACGCTGAGCATTGATAATGATCAAGTGCCTCTAGCCATTGCTTGCTAGCAACACGCTGAGCAGAGGCCATATGAAGCCAGGCTTGCTCTTGAGAAGAAAGTAATATTGATTGCACTGCCGCTCCTAACATTACGGCAATGCCTGTAAATTGATTACGGGTTAGCGGCTATAAAGCCCTTGGTTATCCCTTTACTTGCCCGTGTAATCAAACCATAGCTGGCCGTATCAAACGTTTTAAATATGATGACTTCACCGACTTTCATCGCTGGCTGCGAAACGGTATCCATAAACCATTCACCGCCGCCACTCACGCCGGGCTCATTAACGTAACGAGGCTCTTCGTCGTCAATAATTGCAGGTCCTTGAACATACAACCCCATCACCGTTCCTGGAACAACATCTGCCGTACCTAGATCAATAATAACAACGTCATACTTACCTAGTAGATCGTGATCATGGAGGTCGCCTACTACTCTGCCACGCTGTGATGTGGCAGGCATAAGCGTTAAGCTATCTGGGTATTCAAAACCGCCTTCCAGAAGTTTGTCACCGCGCTTTGCCTCTTGATTGGCATCGTCAATATGTAGCAGCATGGCATTTTCTGTCTGCCCTTCAGGAATAACTGACGCAGTAGAAATGTGAGTGACCTGAACACCGAGTATTTCACCGTGTAAGTTTTTTATCGTATCTTGCTTTCTTACTACTTGATACTGACTGTTGGTACTGAACTGCGTCTGACCTAAAACGAAATCATCAGAGGCGAAACGAACATTGCCATCTTGATTGCCTAGCAATTTGGGCAGAATTTCGTAGTTGCCTTCATCAAGAAATGTATGCTGTCTGATAAATGGAGCAATGGCTTCCCATGCCAATACATCAATCGGCGATGGCTTAACGCGTTTATTCGTTTGTGGGGAAAGTCGCAAAGAAGGCTTCTCACGCTGTAGCGTCAATACTGGCTCACCGTCTACAAAGCCCACTGTGATGATATCACCGGGGTAAATAAGGTGAGGGTTGTTGATTTGTGTATTGGTTCGCCATAATTCTGGCCACAACCACGGTTGGTCAAGAAACACATTCGCAATACCCCACAAGGTATCACCTTTTTTCACTGTGTACGTCTGTGGCGCACTTTCTTTTAGCTGCAATGACAACGCGGGTAAAGACAGCATCGCGCATATGGCTAAAATAATCATTCGACAAGAGTTGTTTAATCGCTTTTTCAAATTAACCACCTGCAAAATATTCACTGCCATACATTGTTGCTTTTTCAGACAATAGCACTATATCGGCATCTATACGTATTGTTATAGGCATTCGGCAAAAAACTGCACGAAAGCACGTGATATACGTTAGAATAGTAACTTAATAGGCACTGTAAAGTGTGCTGGCAATTAGATCGTATATGAATTTATACAGCGAAAAGGTGAAGTAAGCGAGAAATGGCAATTTTAGACGTATTAAGTTTTCCTGATGAACGTCTTCGTACGGTAGCTAAGCCGGTCGAAGAAGTGAATGACGAAATTAAGCAGCTCGTATCTGACATGTTTGAAACCATGAAAGATGAAAATGGTATTGGCCTAGCGGCGACGCAAGTCGATCGTCACGTACAAGTTGTAGTCATGGATGTATCAGAAGATCAAAGCGAGCCACGCGTATTCATTAACCCTGAAATTATTCGCAAAGATGGGGTGACTATCAGCGAAGAGGGCTGTTTATCTGTACCAGGCAATTACGCCAAAGTAGAACGCGCTGAGTCAATTACCGTTAAAGCACTTGATGCAGATGGAGAAACATTCGAGCTTGATGCAGAGGGCTTACTCGCCATTTGTATTCAGCACGAATTAGACCACCTAAAGGGTAAGCTTTTTATTGATTACCTGTCTCCTTTAAAGCGCCAACGCATTCGTAAGAAGCTTGAAAAAGAAGCACGTTTAGCCGCTAAAGCGTAAGGACACTTGTGACAACGCCATTGAAAGTTATTTTTGCCGGTACGCCGGATTTTGCCGCTCAGCACTTAGCGGCGTTATTAGATAGCAAACACGATGTTGTTGCTGTTTATACGCAGCCAGACCGTCCAGCCGGACGCGGCAAAAAGCTCACTGCAAGTCCCGTCAAGGTATTGGGTGAAGAGCACAACATTCCCGTTTATCAGCCTGCTTCGTTAAAACAAGATGCAGCCCAGCAAGAACTTGCTGCCATAGACGCTGACATAATGGTAGTGGTGGCCTATGGTTTATTATTGCCGACAGCGGTACTTAACGCGCCTAAGTTAGGCTGCATTAATGTGCACGGCTCAATTTTGCCAAAGTGGCGTGGTGCAGCCCCTATCCAGCGTGCCATTTGGGCGGGCGATAGTGAAACTGGTGTCACAATCATGCAGATGGATGAAGGTTTAGACACTGGCGATATGCTTCACATCGCTACACTCCCCATAGAAAGCAGTGATACCAGCGCAACGTTATACGATAAGCTTGCCGCACTGGGCCCTAAAGCGCTTGTCGATGTACTCGATAACTTCGATAGCTACTCGCCAGAAAAACAAGATGATGCATTGGCCACCTATGCGAAGAAACTTTCTAAGGAAGAAGCTCTTATTAATTGGCATGACGATGCTGCACAGATTGAACGTAATATTCGCGCATTCAATCCGTGGCCTGTCGCCTGGATGAAAATTGACGAACACAATGTCAAAGTATGGTCTGGTGACGTTGTAGCATTGGATAAAGCTGTTTCACCTGGCACCATTGTCAGTGCTAATAAAGAAGGCATAACCATTGCCACAGGAAAAGGAGCACTGCGCATTACCAGCCTGCAAATACCTGGTAAAAAAGCATTGCCAGCAGCCGATGTTATCAACGCACGACAAGCCTGGTTTGAAATCGGTCGCAATCTTACACAAGTGACAACAGAGTGAAGCCATTTCCCCTTCCCAAACAAAAAAACCTACGCGCAGACTGTGCGTGGGTTATTTATCAAATTTTAGAACAGGGTAAATCATCTCGAGAGTGTCTCGAACGTGTGCAGCGCAGGCACAATATTCGTGATAACGCATGGCTACAAGAAATGTCATTAGGTGTTATGCGACAATTGCCTGTATTGCAGCACTGGCTAAGGACTTTGTTAGACCGTCCGCTTAAAGGCAACAAGAAGATTATTGAACACCTTATTTTACTCGGGTTATATCAACTTAACTTTACCCGCGTTAGCCAACACGCTGCTGTAGGTGAAACGGTGGCCGCGGCGTCCTATTTGGGTGGTGCAGGACTTAAAGGTTTAGTGAATGCTGTTTTGCGTAATTTTGAGCGTGAAAAACTAGCTAGCAAGCCCATAGAGAACCCCATTATTGAAAGTGGACTACCTAAGTGGCTGTACAAAGCGATTGATAATGCATATTGCGCAGATGCTGACGCCGTGCGCACGGCAACAAATGCAATGGCACCTATATGGCTGCGTGTTAATCGACAGCAAACCTCATTAGGTGACTTTCGCGCAGCTCTCGATAACGCAGAAGTGAAGTACACGCTAAGCGACCACCACCCTGACGCATTAATCTTGGCAAAGCGTGAAGACATTACCGCGCTGCCGGGGTTTGATAAAGGTCACTTTGCAGTACAAGACGGCGCTGCCCAACTAGCAGCACACTACTTACAAGCACAATCTCACGAACGTATTTTAGACTGTTGCGCCGCGCCAGGCGGCAAGACAGGCCATATTGCTGAACTTACGCCCGATGTGGGTTATCTGTTGGCACTTGATGCCGATGGCGACAGGTTAAAGCGTGTAGAAGAAAATATGACACGCCTTAAGCATAGCGTTGATATAAAGCAAGGCGACGCTGCTCAACCGTCACAGTGGTGGGATGGACAATTGTTTGATCGAATCTTACTTGACGCTCCCTGCTCTGCCACTGGTGTAATCCGCAGGCATCCAGATATACGCTGGTTGAGAAAGTCGACCGATATTGTCAATCTGGCACAGTTACAGCGTAAGATACTCGACGCATTATGGGGCTTATTAAAACCAGGTGGCACCCTGCTATACGCCACTTGCTCTATATTGCCACAAGAGAATAAGCTTCAAATTCAGCAGTTCCTTAAAGACACCTCTGATGCAACGTTAGCGCCATTGCTAAAGACGGAAACCCCAGAGAATCCAGGTCGCCAAATTTTACCGAGTGAGCAACAAATGGATGGTTTCTATTATGCGAGACTGGTAAAGTCAAAAGCATAAGATGTGCGTTATCAACGTAATCAGAGCGCTGGTGTATAAATAGCAAGGCAAAATAATAACGATGAAAATCATCATTTTGGGCGCGGGCCAAGTGGGCGGAACGCTTGCAGAAAATTTAGTTGGCGAGAATAACGAAATCACGGTTATCGACTCAGACCCTGCTATTCTTCGTTCACTACAAGACCGTCTCGATCTACAGGTTGTTACAGGTGTAGGTTCACACCCAGATGTTTTGCGCAAAGCAGGGGCTGAAGATGCCGATATGCTCATTGCTGTAACTAACAGTGATGAAAGCAATATGTTGGCTTGTCAGGTCGCATATAGTCTATTTAAAACGCCAACAAAAATAGCCCGAGTTCGCTCTGAACAGTACATCATTTATCAGGAACAGCTGTACAAGCAGCAAGACATACCTGTCGACCATATTATTGCCCCTGAACAGTTAGTAACAAAGGCAATCAAACGCCTTATTGACTATCCAGGCGCACTTCAGGTAGTGGAGTTTGCTGAAGGCAAAGCAAGTTTGGTAGCGGTAAAAGCTTACTATGGTGGTTTGCTTGTAGGTCACGCATTATCAGCACTCAAAGACCACATGCCGAACGTTGAAACGCGTGTGGCGGCTATTTATCGTCGTGGACGCCCTATTCGTCCATTAGGGACTACCGTTATAGAAGCTGACGACGAAGTATTTTTTATTGCCGCAACAAAGCATATTCGCGCGGTAATGAGTGAACTGCAAAAGCTTGAATCGAGTTACAAACGCATAATGATAGCCGGTGGTGGTTTGATAGGTGCAGGCCTTGCGAAAAAGCTAGAGCACAATCACAACGTTAAGCTTATCGAATATAGCCCCGAGCGCGCTAAATACCTATCTGCTCATCTTGATAAGACAATTGTCTTTAGTGGCGATGCATCAGACCCTGAATTGCTAAGCGAAGAAAATGTTGAACAGGTCGACGCATTTATTGCGGTTACAAACGACGACGAAGCTAACATCATGTCGGCAATGCTAGCAAAGCGCATGGGTGCACAAAAAGCCATGGTGCTTATTCAACGCAGTGCGTATGTTGACCTTGTTCAAGGTGGTGAAATTGATATTGCATTTTCTCCCCAACAGGCAACTATTTCAGCCCTGCTTACACACGTGCGTCGTGGCGATATTGTTAATGTATACTCGTTGCGCCGAGGCGCAGCAGAAGCTATTGAAGCAATTGCTCACGGTGATGAGAACACATCAAAAGTAGTGGGTAAGCAAATTGGCGACATCAAACTGCCGCCTGGTACAACAATTGGCGCAGTCGTACGAGATGACCAAGTGATCATTGCCCATAGCGACACCAAGATAGAAGCCAACGATCACGTTATTTTGTTCTTAGTCGACAAAAAATACATTAATGATGTAGAAAAGCTCTTCCAGCCCAGCGCATTTTTCTTTGGCTAACTACGCCAAAACGTCGGTGAAAACAATACAAGCAGTGAAAACACTTCAAGTCGGCCAAATACCATTGCGATAACTAGTAGCCATTTTCCAGCGTCTGTGACATCTGCATAGTTTGCTGCCACACTACCTAAACCCGGCCCCAAGTTATTTAACATAGCTGCCGTTGCTGTAAAGGCACTTAAATTGTCTAAGCCAGTGGCGATAAGACCAATCATAATAATAACAAACACCACTGCATAAGCTGAGAAGAACCCCCATACGGCTTCAACCACACGATCAGGCATTGCTCTGTCACCAAATTTTACGCTATATACAGCCTTAGGGTGAATCAGTCTGTCCACTTCTCGCTTACCTTGTAAGAACAGTAAGCAAACCCGAACCACTTTTAAGCCACCACCTGTTGAGCTTGCACAACCACCGATAAAACTGGAAAAAATGAGCATAATGGGCAAAAACGTAGGCCAAACCGAAAAGTCTGTTGTCGCAAAACCTGCGGTGGTACTGATTGATACCGCTTGTATCATCGCCTGATCAAGCGCCTGCTCCGCTGAGCTATAATAACCAGATAAGGTCAGCACTAAGAAACAAATTCCGATAAGCGACGCTTGAATAATGAAAAACGCCTTAAATTCTGGATCTTTAAAATAGCCACGCACAGAACGTGAACTCACCGCCGCGTAGTGCAATGAGAAATTCAGCGCGGCAATTAACAAAAAGACAGTACACACAACGTTAACCATAGGGCTACTGAAATAGCCTAAGCTGGCATCGTGATTTGAAAAGCCCCCGATAGCAACGGTAGAAAATGAATGACATATGGCGTCAAAGACATTCATTCCCGCTAACCAATAAGCCCCCGCACAAGCGATGGTGATTGACAAATAGATGTACCATAAATGCTTAGCGGTATCGGCGATACGCGGTGTCATTTTATTATCTTTTACAGGGCCGGGCGTTTCCGCTCGGTAGAGCTGCATGCCCCCAACACCAAGAATGGGCAGTATCGCTACTGCAAGTACAATGATCCCCATGCCCCCAAGCCACTGTAGCTGTTGGCGATAAAATTGCACCGAATGAGGAAGAAAATCGATCCCTTCAATAACCGTAGCCCCAGTAGTCGTTAGTCCCGAAAACGATTCAAAGAACGCATCGGTCACCGTCATACTAGGCTGTTCAAGTAAAATTAGTGGGATTGCACCTACACTTGCCAGCACCGACCAAAAAAGCGCTACAATCAAAAAGCCTTCTCGCGCCCTTAAGTCGTTCTTTTGCTGGCGATTGGGATACCACAGCGCCATGCCCCCCATAACACACAGCACAAAAGCAAGAACAAATGGCAAGCCACTACCGTCTTGGTATATCAACGACACTATGGCAGGAGGGATCATAGTTACGCTAAATAGCGCTATCAGCAACCCAAGAATTCGTATGATGGCACGGTAGTGCATAGTTCGTTATGCCTTTATTGTTATAAGCGCAGAAGTACTTTAGACACTCGATTATAGGACTATAGCGAACAAGGGGAAACCCTTGTTTCCCCTGTTTTATTTTTATCGTCACAGCACGAAACTTAACTTATTTCATCGCCAAAACGGTTTTTACCATTTTAGCGATACTGTTGTGTGCTTCAGTGATACTTTGTGCAAGCATATAAGCGGGTGTAGTCACCAGCTTAGCTTCATTGTCTACAACAACGTCGTCGACATGACAATCTACGTGATGCGCCCCAAGAGCATTTAACCCTTTTGCAGTGGCTTCATCATTACCAATTGTGAGCTTTACGTTGTTACCATAGACTTTCGCAGCCAGAGCAGGAGCAATACAGGCATAGGCAGCTGGCTTTTTCGCTTTAGCAAAAGCTAAACAGGTATCCATTACCGCTTCATTAAAACTGCAGTTATCACCGTCAACCGCGAACGTGCATAAATTTTTCGCCGCACCGAAGCCACCCGGCAAGATCAGCACGTCGAAATCATTTACGTCACATTCAGTGACGGGCTTTATATTGCCACGTGCAATACGCGCCGATTCAACCAACACGTTGCGCGACTCGCCATCTGCAACTTCACCCGTAAGATGGTTAACCACATGAAGCTGTTCAACATCAGGCGCGAAACATTGATATTGAGCACCGTTGAGTTCTATAGCCAACAGGGTAAGTACCGCCTCGTGTAACTCGGCCCCATCAAATACACCACTGCCGCTTAAAATTACTGCAACTCGTTTCATATAGTCCTCCCAGACGTTATGCCATCTACTTATTCAAAATTTGGCTATTAAACAGTCAACTGTTCAAAAAAAGTTCTTAATAATACGTATATACATTGTAAATGGATATGCTACATTACTCGACCAGCTTGGTTAAACCAAAAATAAACGTACACCAAGTTATCCACATAAAATGGAATGATTTGTAGCAGGTATGCTGTTATCACACCTTTGTCTCATTCCCTTATTTTTCTTGATTTGAACGGTGATCCACTTTTTTACAAAGATCATTCGGATCGGCGTGCCTGACACATTAGATCACAAAGTTATCCACAGCGATTGTGAACTTAACTATGAGATCATGTCACACCATTAATCTTGCTTTCGTTTGTGGCGATCTTAGGTTGCCTGTGGCATTCTTGCGCTCATATTTGATATTGGAAAATCGCCCTTTATGCCTGATTCTAAAAAGCCTCCATTTATTCTTGTTGATGGATCTTCCTATTTATTTAGAGCGTTTCACGGCCTGCCGCCACTGACTAATTCAAAAGGCCAAGACACCGGTGCTATTTACGGTGTGGTTAATATGCTGAAAAGCTTGATCAAACAATACAACCCAACGCATATGGCTGTCATTTTTGACGCAAAGGGCAAAACGTTTCGCGATGATATCTATAAAGAATATAAAGCGAACCGCCCTCCTATGCCTGAAGAACTTAGAAGTCAGATCGAACCTCTTCATGCCATTATTCGTGCTATGGGTTTACCCGTTATCGTAGAGTCTGGTGTGGAAGCCGACGACGTGATTGGGACGCTTGCCAATCATGCCACAGCAAAAGGGATCGACACCCTTATTAGCACCGGTGATAAAGACATGGCCCAATTGGTAAACGAGCACGTTACGCTTATCAATACTATGACAAACCAACTAATGGATGTTGACGGCGTAAATACAAAATTTGGTATTCCTCCTGAATTAGTTATCGACTTTCTTGCACTGAAAGGTGACAAAGTGGATAACATTCCTGGCGTACCAGGTGTAGGTGACAAGAGTGCTCAAGCCTTGTTAAACGGAATCGGCGGCATTGAATCCATTTATCAAAATCTCGATAAGATTGCCGACCTGTCGTTTAGAGGCAGTAAAACCATGGCGGCTAAAATGCAAGAGTATGAAGAGCAAGCACGTCTCTCTTATACGCTCGCAACAATAAGTATTGATCTTGACCTTGAATATGACGTTGAAACACTAACACCTCAGCAAGCTGACAATGAGCAGTTGCGTGATCTATTTGCCGAGTATGAATTTAAACGTTGGCATAGTGAAGTCAGCGCCCTAATTAGTGGCGATAAAGTGGGTGAATCAGTCAGTGACGCCTCAGGCTCTGCATCGTCTAATACACAGAGCAATGCATCTGAAAATAATTTAGACACCTCCCATTCTGTTGAAATTGATAAGTCTCAATACGAAACTGTATTTGATGAAAGGCGTTTTAATGAATGGGTCGCGTTATTAGAAAAGGCCGAGTTATTCGCCTTCGATACCGAAACCACTAGCCTAAATTATATGGATGCTGAATTGGTAGGTGTTTCATTTTGTATTGAACCGGGTAAAGCCGCGTATGTACCTGTTGCTCACGATTACCCCGATGCCCCCAATCAACTTTCGCGCGACATGGTGCTTAATGCGTTAAAACCTATTTTAGAATCTCACGATTCAATAAAAGTCGGTCAGCATATCAAGTACGATAAAAACGTACTTGCAAACTATGACATTACACTGAATGGGATTGGTTTTGACACTATGCTTGAGAGCTATGTACTTAATAGTACGGCGCAACGTCATGATATGGACTCGCTTGCCTTAGCTTATCTGGGCCACAAAACCATTCATTTCGAGGAAATTGCCGGTAAAGGTGCGAAGCAACTTACGTTTAACCAAATACCGCTTGAAGAAGCAGGTCCCTATGCGGCAGAAGATGCCGATATTACGTTACGACTGCATCAGGCTATTTGGGAAAAGTTGAGCGGTATTGACGAGCTTAAGCGTTTGCTCATCGATATTGAAGTACCACTAGCCTGTGTGTTGTCTCGTATGGAGCAACAAGGTGTACTCATAGATAGCCAAAAGCTAAGACAACAGAGTCAAGATCTTGCTACACGTATTGCTGAGCTTGAAAAAGAAGTTCACGAAGAAGCAGGCGAACCCTTTAATCTAGGTTCGACCAAACAGCTTCAGCACATCCTATTCGAGAAAATGTCTCTACCTGTAATTAAGAAGACACCAAAAGGTGCGCCGTCCACTTCTGAAGATGTATTGCAAGAACTCGCTCTTGAGTACCCACTGCCACAGAAAATTATGGAGTATCGTGGACTAACAAAGCTTAAGAATACCTACACAGATAAATTACCTAAGATGATCAACCACCGGACGGGTCGTGTGCATACCTCTTACCATCAAGCGGTTACCGCAACGGGTCGTTTATCATCTACGGATCCTAACTTACAGAATATCCCAATTCGCAACGAAGAAGGCCGTCGTGTGAGACAAGCTTTTGTGCCTCGCGATGGTAATAAAATAGTCGCTGCTGACTACTCGCAAATTGAGTTGCGCATTATGGCGCATTTATCTGGTGATAAAGGCTTACTTGATGCATTTGCGCACGGTAAAGACATTCACAAAGCCACTGCTGCGGAAGTATTCTCAGTGCCATTAGACGATGTCACTACGGAACAGCGCCGAAGTGCCAAAGCAATCAACTTTGGTTTGATTTACGGTATGAGCGCATTTGGTTTATCTAAACAACTTAATATTCCACGTAATGAAGCGCAAAAGTACATGGATTTGTATTTCGAACGCTACCCAGGAGTGCTTGAGTACATGGACAGCACCCGTGAAGGTGCAAAAGAAAAAGGCTACGTTGAAACCGTATTTGGCCGCCGACTTTATCTTCCAGACATAAAGGCAAGTAACGGCGCTCGTCGTAAAGGTGCCGAGCGCGCCGCTATTAATGCGCCGATGCAAGGGACCGCAGCAGATATCATTAAAATGGCAATGATCAAGGTTGATGATTGGATTGCAAAGAATGCTTCAGACGATGTCACAATGATGATGCAGGTTCATGATGAACTGGTATTTGAGATAAAAGAAGAAAAAGTAGAAGAGCACGTGGCGACAATTACTGCATTAATGGAAAATGCAGCAACACTTAATGTGCCATTAGTGGTTGAAGCCGGTGTTGGCGAAAATTGGGATGAAGCCCATTAATTTGGTAATTAGATTACAGCTTTAGGGTTTTGGCGTGTTCATTTACGCTCATTTTGGTAATTTAATTACACCTCACCCTTGCCTTTTTTTCATGTTTTGTTGTAATATTACGCATGTAGGGTACAGAGGTGAGAAAGCTGTTTTCAAACCTTTGCTTTAACCCCGACAATTTGTCGGGGTTTTTTTATGTCTAAAGAAAATAAAAATCATTTATTTTCAATCACTTATATCTTTAATTGCCTTTTTAATTATTTTTAGTGAACTTCTTTATTTCTGACGACTCTATATCTACGGTTTTTATGTGTTTTCTCTCAGTTTACGCCTCGCTTTTAGCGGGGCGTTCTTTTTTGTAAAAGCAGTAGCTTAGTAAAAACGATTGCCTGTTAAAGACAATAGCAAGAAATGACTACTCTTCATCAAAGCTAGCTTCATCCGCATCAGCGTCAGCGTCTTTGTTCAACCCAAACCAACCGTCGAGAATACGCTCTAACTCTGGTAAGCCATGTTTATTTAATGACGAGAATGTTTGTACAGTGACATCCCCCATAAACGCCATAGCCGCTTCTTGTGCCATCAGTAACGTCGCCTTTCGTTTACCCGATTTAAGCTTGTCTGCTTTAGTAAGCAATGCAAGTACCGGAATATTAGAGTCGACAGCCCAATGGATAAGATCCTGATCTAAATCTTTGAATGGGTGGCGAATATCCATAAGCACCACAAGGCCTTTAAGTGATTTACGCTTTTGTAGGTATTCTCCTAACGACGCTTGCCACTTTTTCTTCATCGCTACAGGGACTTTGGCAAAACCATACCCTGGTAAATCAACTAAGCGCAGGTCTTCTTCTAACTCAAACACATTAATAAGTTGTGTACGACCCGGTGTTTTACTGGTTCGAGCCAAGTTCTTTTGACGGGTTAATGTATTTAACGCACTTGATTTCCCTGCGTTCGAGCGGCCAGCAAACGCCACTTCTATTCCGGTATCATTCTTTAAGTGACGAATATCCGGTGCACTGGTAAAGAATTTTGCTTTGGTGTAATACGACATCTAGACTAATCTCCACATGCGTCACAACCTTGGGTTTACAGTTTTTTAATGAATAAACCAACTAAAAACCATAGTTTTATCATGGAATAGGTTTTTCTGACGCGTTAAATGTGTAAAATACGCATGATATCACGTATATCACGCGAGCCGTTGGATCCATTTAAGAGATTTATTATGAAAAAACTGTGTTTGTTGGTATGTATGTCTTTAGGTTTAAGCGCAACTGCTGTAGCAGAAGGCGATGCCGAGGCAGGTAAAGCGAAGTCAGCTGTTTGCGCAGCATGTCATGGGCCTGATGGTAACAGCATGATTGACATGAACCCTAAGATTGCTGGCCAGCATGAAAAGTACATTGTTAAACAACTGATGGAATTTAAACTTGCTTCACAAACAGGTGGTGAAGAAGGCCGTAACAATGCTGTAATGAACGGTATGGCTGCCCCACTTTCAGAGCAAGATATGAAAGACTTAGCAGCGTATTTCTCTAGCCAAGATCAAAAGCCTGGTGAAACTCCAGAGCAATATGTTGAAGCCGGTCGCGCTCTGTATCAAGGTGGTGACGAGGAACGTGGTGTAACAGCATGTATTGCTTGTCACGGTCCTAAAGGTAACGGTATGGCCCTAGCAGGTTTCCCTGACATCAGTGGTCAGCACGCAACATACACGGCTTCACAGCTGAAAGCCTTCCGCTCAGGCCAGCGTCATAATGATATGAACGGCATGATGCGTGACATTGCGATGAAATTAACCGACGAAGATATCGAAATTTTATCTAACTATATCGCAGGCTTACACTAAACTGTTCTGTTTTTAAGCACTGTTGTTAAAAATTTGTTACCGAAAAAGTTGTATTTTGAAATTATTCGTGTAATCTAACGGCGTAGTTTGTAGGAGCCTTTGAAAAGCTACAAGCTAAATAACAAGAATAATAATAAAAATACAACATGGATGACGGGATAAAGAGCCACGAAGGCCAACAACAACAATAGCGCTCTGCTAAAAACAAGAATAAGGGGAGCAAAGCTAGGGAAGCCAGCTTACACATAGATGTGTATAACGGGAGAGGTGTCATCTGACACTCATACAATGTAAGGTGATGGTGAAAACCATCACCTTTTTCTTTTTTATAACCCCAAAAATAATTACATTCCTGTATTTACTTAATAATCGTTTATGTCTTGTCCTCTTTGCCAACATTCTCATTCTAGTATCGACTATGCTACAGATAAGAAGCGCCATTACCTGCAATGTACAGTGTGCGATTTGGTTTACGTAGCCCCTGAATACCTTCCCTCTCAAGAGAAGGAGAAGCAGGAATATGACCTGCATGAAAATAATTTTGAGGATGAAGGTTATAGAAAGTTTCTTGGAAAGGTTTTAACGCCACTTTCAGCATATATTTCATCTAATAAGAATAATGAATTAAAGGCATTAGATTTTGGTTGTGGTCCAGCTCCGGTACTAGCACAAATGTTAGAAGAGCTTGGTGTGAGCACTAGAGTATATGATCCCTTTTTTGCCAACAATCCTGAAGCATTACAACACACCTATAACATTATCACCTGCACTGAAGCTATAGAGCATTTTCATCAACCTCATCGCGAATGGACAATGTTCTGTCGCTTATTGGCAGAAGATGGAATATTAGCGGTGATGACAAAACGTGTAATTGATAAAGCGCGCTTCGCTAGTTGGCACTATAAAAACGATCCAACGCATGTGTGTTTCTTTAGTGAATCAACCTTTCAGTATTTAGCCCAACGAGATGGATTCAACGTCGTATTCCCCACCAATGATGTTGCGTTATTTTATAAAGGCTCTGGTTTCAATTGATTTTTTAAACTTCACCCAAAGATCAATACGCGCAAGCGAATTCGCGCTATAATAGCGTTGTTTTTTCACTCTCTTTGTTAATTGGAAATTATGGCACGTTCTAAGAAATCTCGTAAAGTCGGTCTTATCGGCGTTCGAAAAGACCCAGACTTCAAACCAAGCGAAAACCGCAAATCAGACTCGCCCCGCCCCAAAAAGCATAAAGGCAAGCCAGCGGGTAGCCGCCATAATGTAGAGCAACAGAAAGTTTCTGGTAAAAAAAGTGCTGAGAAGAAAGATCCTCGTATCGGCAGTAAAAAACCAATCCAATTGGTAAAAACATCGGTAACGCCTACACCAGCACAAAAGAAAAAGTACGCCACACCAGCACAAGAACTTGCAGCATTAGAAGCAGATCAACGTTTGTCAGACTTACTCGATAAGTTAGATGATGACAAGCCGCTTACACGAGAACAGCAGGCTTATGTTGATGAGAAGATGGCCCGTCACCGCATTCTGTGCGACTTGCTAGGTATCGTTGAAGACGACGATGAAGATGACGATATAGATCCGTTTAGTGATTTAGACGCTATTAACATCGACGACTTTAAGCAGTAATAATTTCAGGGTAACTTATGCTTTGGGCAGTACTTTCAGGCATCGCAATTCTCATTATTCTCGGTCTTGGTTTTTATGCCGGTAAATTGCTGTTTTTACTTAAACAGCAAAAGATCAGACAAGAAGCCACCCGTCAGTCGCGAATAGGTACAATTACCGAGAGCTTGGTGTTAATTGCTAAAGCAATGGAACAGCAGCAATGTGAATTGTCCGAAGGCGTAATTCGCATTGTAAACCTGCTCAACGCATTGCCAATAGTTTCTCCGCCAGACTTTAAGGCGCAATACCCACACATATACGCACTGTTTACCGAGGTCAGCGGCTTTGCCATCTTAGAAGCACGCCAAAAGTTGTCGAAAAGTGAGCGAAGAAAACAGGATATCGCGCGGGAACAAATTGAGTCAGAATATGAGACAAAAGTGTTAGCAGAATTGCCTGCGCTGCAGGCCTATTGCGAAACGCTTACACAATAGGCGTAATACGCGCGTTGTTATCACACAGTCCAACTTATTTGATAGCAGCGCTACACGCTTTGTCGTAACAATGACACCCAACTTCATGATCATTCACCATACCAACTGCCTGCATAAAGGCGTAGCAAATCGTTTCTCCCACAAAATTGAACCCTTGTTTTTTTAATGCTTTAGACATTGCCTTGGAAGCTTCAGTTGATGTTGGCGCTTCCCTAAAATCTTTCCAGTGATTTACAACGGTTTTTCCGTCTGTAAATTGCCATATAAACTCACTAAAAGGTTGGCTCTTTTCTATCGCTAAATACCCTTTAGCATTACGAATAATCGACTCTATCTTAAGCTTATTTCTGACAATTCCCTTATCGTGCATTAAACGTTCAACATCACTGTCTGTCATTGTTGCTATTTTCACAGGGTTAAACTGGTGAAACGCGTTCTCATAGTTTTGTTGTTTTTTTAAAATGGTTATCCACGATAATCCCGCTTGTTGACCATCTAAACACAGTTTTGCAAAAAGCGCTTGGCTATCGGTTTCGGGAATTCCCCACTCATTGTCGTGATATGCTTGATAAATTGGGTCGTTACCCACCCAACCACAGCGATTTAATTGATCTGGCACCATGAATTTGCATTTCCTTGCTGTATTGAAGGCTTTCGTGACGTTTTTTCACCCTTTACACCTACATACTATGCCCTACAAATTGTATACTATCCCACCTTTATTTTAGTCAGATAACTAATAAGCAGCGGATGTATGCAGAAATACGATATTAAAACCTTTCAAGGGTTGATCCTTGCGCTTCAAGATTACTGGGCGCGTCAGGGCTGCGTTATTATTCAGCCTCTGGATATGGAAGTGGGTGCAGGTACGTTTCACCCTATGACCTTCCTCCGTTCTCTAGGTCCAGAGCCAATGAGTAGCGCCTATGTTCAACCGTGCCGACGCCCAACAGATGGTCGTTACGGTGAAAACCCAAACCGCTTACAACATTACTATCAATTTCAAGTAATGCTGAAGCCTTCGCCTGACAATATTCAGGAGTTGTATTTGGGCTCATTGAAAGAGTTAGGTTTTGATCCGTTAGTTCACGATATTCGCTTTGTAGAAGACAACTGGGAATCTCCAACGCTCGGTGCATGGGGTCTTGGTTGGGAAGTATGGCTAAACGGTATGGAAGTCACTCAGTTCACCTACTTCCAGCAAGTTGGCGGCATAGAGTGTAAGCCTGTTACTGGCGAAATCACTTATGGTCTCGAGCGTTTGGCTATGTATGTACAAGGCGTTGACAGTATTTACGACCTGGTATGGACTGACGGCCCAATGGGCAAAGTCACCTATCGAGATGTGTTCCATCAAAACGAAGTCGAACAGTCTACGTATAACTTTGAGCACGCTAACGTAGATGCGCTATTTAGAACCTTCGACGAATGTGAAGCAGAAAGCCAGAAATTAATTGAAAATAACCTGCCTCTACCTGCTTACGAGCAAGTAATGAAAGCATCGCATGCATTTAACTTATTGGATGCACGCCACGCAATTTCAGTAACAGAGCGTCAACGTTATATCCTTCGTGTTCGTACACTTGCCAAAGCATGTGCAGAAAGTTATTACCAAGCACGTGAAGCGTTAGGCTTCCCACTATGTAACAAGGAGGCATAAGCGTGCGTACAGAGAATTGTTTAGTAGAATTAGGTACTGAAGAGCTTCCACCAAAAGCGCTGAAATCGCTAGGCGAAGCATTTGCCACTCAGTTTGAAGCAGCGCTAACGCAAGCAGATCTAAGTTTTGGTTCTGTTAGCTGGTTTGCCGCGCCTCGTCGTTTAGCTGTTTATGTGTCAGCGCTTGCTGAAGGTCAGGCTGATAAAGTTGTAGAAAAGCGCGGACCAGCAGTTTCAGCGGCGTTTGATGCAGATGGTAACCCCACTAAAGCTGCACAAGGCTGGGCTCGTGGAAATGGCATTAGCGTTGAAGAAGCTGAGCGCTTAGTGACTGATAAAGGCGAGTGGTTGCTTCACAAATCGCATGTACCTGGTCAATCAGTAGCCCAATTGCTTGAAGGATTAATTAACCAAGCAGTAAGTAAACTACCAATACCAAAGCCAATGCGTTGGGGCAATTACAATACGCAGTTTATCCGCCCTGTTCACACGTTGTGTGTGCTGTATGGCAGTGAAGTGGTGAATGTATCTGTACTTGGTCTTACAAGCGGACGTACAGTGCAAGGGCACCGTTTCCATGGTGAATCGCGCTTTGAACTTGACCATGCTGACAACTATGCAGCAGCATTGGAAAAACAGTATGTACTTGCGGACTTTGAAGCACGTAAAGATAAAGTACGACAGCAATTAGAGGATGCCGCTAACACGCTATCGCTTGCACCAGATTACAACGAAGAGTTGCTAGAAGAGATTGCGTCATTGGTAGAATGGCCTGTAGTGCTACAAGCAGGTTTTGATAAAGCGTTTTTAGAAGTACCTAAAGAAGCGCTTATCTACACCATGAAAGATGACCAAAAATATGTGCCACTGCTTGATTCATCCGGCAATCTGTCAAATACGTTCTTATTCGTAAGTAACATTGAAAGCCAAGATCCAACGCAGGTAATTTCAGGTAACGAAAAAGTTATCCGCCCTCGCCTCGCTGACGCTGAGTTCTTCTTCAATAGTGATAAGAAGACTACCTTAGAAAGCCGCTTAGATAGCTTGGCAACTGTGCTGTTTCAAAAGCAACTCGGTACACTTAAAGAGAAATCTGAGCGCATTTCTGCCTTGGCTGGGTTTATAGCTACACAAATTGATGCAAATGAAACGCAAGCTGCACGCGCAGGCTTACTTGCCAAGACTGACCTTATGTCAAACATGGTAATGGAGTTTCCAGACGTTCAAGGTGTGATGGGTAAGTACTATGCATTAAACGACGGTGAAGATGCACCAGTAGCCGAAGCGCTTTACGAGCAGTATATGCCGCGATTTGCTGGTGATTCATTGCCAAGTTCGGGAGTAAGTGCATCGGTTGCGCTTGCAGATAAGCTCGATACCCTTGTAGGTATATTTGGTATTGGCCAACTACCAAAAGGTGATAAAGATCCTTTTGCGCTTCGCCGTGCAGCAATTGGTGTGCTTCGAATTATTACAGAGCTATCGTTGCCGCTTGATTTAGACGTACTTGTAGCAAAAGCGGTCAATGTTTATGGTAATAAGCTTACCAATCAAGACACACAGACACAAGTTGTTGACTTCGTTCTGGGTCGATTCACCGCTTTATTGCAAGACCAAGACGTAGCGATAGATGTTATCCAAGCGGTAGCAGCGCGTCGCCCTACCAAGCCTGCGGATTATCTTGCTCGGGTTAACGCTGTTGCGGCGTTTAAAGCGTTAGAGGAATCTGAAGCGCTTGCCGCAGCAAATAAACGGGTTGCCAATATTCTTGCTAAACAAAATGTAGAGGTTACTAGCGAAATTCACATCGATTCAACGCTATTAACTGAAGATGCTGAGAAAGCACTGAATTCTGCATTAGTAACTGCGCAATTGCAGGTAAATGAAGCATTAGCGTCACAAGATTATCAGCGTATTTTGACTACGTTAGCTACGCTACGTGAAGTGATAGATAACTTCTTTGATAATGTTATGGTAATGGCTGATGATGCCGCAGTGAAACAAAACAGACTTGCTTTGTTGTCACTTTTAAGGCAACTTTTCCTAACGACTGCAGATATATCTATCCTTGCAAAGTCTTAGGCTAATCATTTTGGTGGTGCTTGCATCTACCACTTAGATTAAAAGCCCAACGAAGTGTTGGGTTTTTTTTTACCCATGGAGTAGTTGTGAAAAAGTTATTTAGTATTCTTACTCTTTGTATTGCGCTTTCTGCATGTTCAAGTAGTGGCAGTTTCAATATTCCAGAAATCATGCCGGATACACCACGAATTCAGTTCGAAAACATGTTTTTGCGTGGTGTTTTCAACTGGTGGGAAGCAGACCCAAGCTACAAATTTAAGAGTACCAGTACAGGTTGGGTGGTAGATGTTGAACTCATTGCCGACGGTCAACCTTACGACTTTCGTCTTTCAGACGCAAAATGGACGCCCTCACAGAGCTGTGGAGGCAAATATAAGGGTCAACCTGTAATGTTGGGTGCCACGGTTTATTTAATCTGTGAGCAAGGCTCAGAGAACCTTCAGTTTACGCCTTCATCAACGGGCAAATACCGTTTCACTATTAGTCCTGCCAGTGCCGGCGAAATTGCGCTATTGGTTAGCAAACTATAGTTGTTTCATTGATTATATTTGGTGGTCTGATAGTAGGCCACCATACGTTTTTACTAGAACGCTTGAAACTCTATCTCAGCTAATTCCATTTCACCTGTTGCGGACTTATCGAATATTAAGTCGTACTTAAAGCCTTTTAAATCTAGCTCCCAATAATTATCCGCCAATTCAAAGATTTTATCTTCAAACATTTTTTTGATTAAGTTACTACTTTGCCTCGAATAGAGTTCTCCATATCGCCATTTCGTTGCTTTGGCTTTGGTATCAAAAAATGCGTTAGACAACAGTACTTTCTCAATTTCATTGTCACTTGAAATGATGGCTAAATGGTTGTCATAAACAAATAATAGGTTTCCGTGTTGTGTTGCTGCTGTGAAAATGGGCGATAATTTTAGTTCACCAATGTTGGTACTTTCTTCTTCTAAACGATTATCTATTATAATGGTATATAGGTCTTGGTAAGAGATAACATTATCTGGAAAGCTTGAAAGCGTGATATCACTCTCGTCGTCAACGTGGCCATATACGTAATTATATACAGTCCAGTCTTCGTCCTTAGACACACTCGCAAGTGCTAATTCAATATCTATGTAAATGCCTGTTTCTTTGTTCTGTATTCGATAAGTAGTATCGTTCACAAAGCTCCCACTCAACCTTTCAATAAGCGTTTTCTTACTATCCCCTTTTTTTACATCCTTCCCTATTACCCAGTTGTTCGTAGGTCGCTCGTCAAATGCCATGTAGTTCGACAAGCGCTTGGGAATCCATCTGTTGTCATTTTGTATGCGGATCACGCGATTATGCTTTGTTAAAACCCACAAATTTCTCCCGTACGAATAAAGTGTGTGTTCTTCATCAATTTTGTACTCTGAAGTTGGAACACCGAATAACGCGGTCATTTCTGAAATCGTTGTCCCATACATTAGGCCAAATACACCGTTATCTAGAGAAACATTATTGTTGATTAATGGATTAGCTCTATTTTTTTTACCATTACCTAATAACTTGCCAACGTCGAAAACAAAAGCTTTGCCCTCTTCATTTTTGGAGCGAGTATCGTTACTCTCATTAACTGACACGGCTGAAGTAGGCATCTGATACTTATCAACATTATTCAAGGCGGTTGCCTCAAACATCATCATTGTTAAGGTCACTGCTACACCACACTTCGATAGTAAGGTCATTCTATTGATTCCTTTCAACTGATAAATCTTTGAGCTTTTCTATGTTGGTCGATAGTTCTTCAATAGACCTTTCATAATCTACTTTAAACTTATCGTCTTCTAAGAAACGCGATAACGACATCTCTAAATTTAAAATGTGCTTTCTCAATGACCAATAAGTATCTTGATCACTTCCCCGTAGAAACACTTCTATATCCTTAAGGGTAGATATACAACACGCGTTAAGTTCTCCGTTATATTCTTGGCCCATATATTTGATCATATGGTCGCTTTCGAGGGACGCACCACTTAGTGGCACAAGAGGCATGTCATCAACAGCACGCCTGAATTGAATTGTTTTCTCTATCGCAAGTTCAATGAGTCGCATTGCTTCAGTTGCCGCTACCAGGTCGTACTCGCTCAGCCTGTCGGACAATAAGTTAACCTCAGGTGATTTAATACCGACTATTTTCGCTTTTATAAGCACCTGTTTTGCGTTTGATAGCTGTTCTTTAGCGTAGATTAAGTGCGTAATATCAGCAGTAACATTGCCACTGATATTTGAGTTTAAGTAATCATTCGCCTTTATAATGATTTGGTTTTGCTCATTAATCGCGTGGTTATAACGGCGTTCAGACTCTGTCAGTGAGGACTTTTCTGTGCAGCCTAGGGCCAAAAGCGCTGTTATTAAGAGTAAGCCATACCGCATTATTCATTCCTTTGTTTACTAATCCTGAAGAGTCGCATAGTTGTCTTGACGTACTCCATTGCATTACACCCTCTACTATATGCTTAGCACTAAACACAGAGCAAACCTTTAGTCTAATTTTTCAACCCTTAGCCATAAAAAAAGCGGCTCGAAAGCCGCTTTAATAATGTGTGTCGTATAAGTCGGTTGAGACTATACGTCTAGGTTTTCAACTTTAAGCGCGTTGGCTTCAATGAATTCACGACGTGGTTCAACTTGGTCACCCATCAAGGTAGTGAATAACTGGTCACAACCAATAGCGTCTTCAATGGTTACTTGCAGCATACGGCGACTTTCCGGATCCATGGTAGTTTCCCAAAGTTGCTCTGGGTTCATCTCACCTAGTCCTTTGTATCGTTGAATATACTGACCGCGTTTTGCTTCGCCCATAAGCCATTCAAGTGCAGCTTTAAACGAGTCTACCGGTTGCTTACGCTCGCCACGTTGGATGTAAGCATCGGCCCCCATCATGTCGTTTATAGCAAGATTAAGTTCTTTAAGGCGCTGATATTCTGAAGACTCAATGAATTCGTGATTAATGATGTACTCATAGTCGATACCGTGCATACGCATGATAATCGTAATAAAGTACTCGCTTAATTCTGCATCATGACGAATCTCGTAACGGTAAGTTGCACCGTCATTTTCGCGCTCTGTTAGTTGCTCAACGAAGTGTTTAGCTACATTTTCAAGGGCAGATTGGTCTTTCAAATCTTCTAGGTTAAGCGTAGGTGTATACAACATTCTGTAAAGAATAGACGCAGGCATTAAGCGCTTCATGCGTGCAATCATTTTCTCTACTGACTGGTATTGTTTAACCAAGTTTTCTAATCCAACACCGCTAATACCTGGGTCATCACTACTTGTATGCAAAGACGCACCATCAATAGCAATAGACGTTAGATAGTTAGTTAACGCATCATCGTCTTTTAGATACTGTTCTTGCTTACCCTTTTTCACTTTATAAAGTGGAGGCTGAGCAATATAAACGTAACCGCGCTCAATGATTTCTGGCATTTGACGATAGAAGAACGTCAGCAGCAAGGTACGAATGTGAGACCCGTCAACATCAGCATCGGTCATGATGATTATACTGTGATAACGTAGTTTCTCTGGATCATACTCGTCGCGACCAATGCCACACCCTAACGCTGTGATCAGTGTGGCGACTTCTTGCGAAGATAGCATCTTATCGAAGCGCGCTTTTTCGACGTTAAGTATTTTACCTTTAAGTGGAAGAATCGCTTGGTTCTTACGATTACGACCCTGCTTTGCTGAACCGCCCGCAGAGTCACCCTCCACTATGTATAGTTCACTTAGTGCAGGGTCCTTTTCCTGACAGTCAGCCAATTTACCCGGCAAACCTGCTAAGTCTAATGCACCTTTACGGCGTGTCATTTCACGTGCTTTACGTGCTGCTTCACGGGCACGTGCGGCATCAATAATCTTTCCTGCTATGATCTTACTTTCTGCAGGGTTTTCTAATAAGAAATCGGCTAACTTTTCGTTCATCGCCGATTCAACAGCAGGACGTACCTCTGATGAAACCAACTTATCTTTGGTCTGAGAACTAAACTTAGGGTCAGGCACTTTTACAGAAATCACCGCAGTTAGACCTTCACGTGCATCGTCACCACTGGCGTTGGTTTTCGCTTTCTTATTAAGCCCTTCCTTCTCCATGTAGTTGTTCAATGTGCGTGTTAACGCGCCACGGAAACCGGCTAAGTGGGTACCGCCATCGCGCTGTGGAATGTTATTAGTGAAGCAGAATACGTTTTCTTGGAAGCTGTCGTTCCATTGCATTGCTACTTCTACTGCGATGCCGTCTTCTTGCTCACTGGCAAAGTGAAACACTTTTTGATGAACGGGTGTTTTTTTCTCATTTAAGTATTCAACAAATGCTTGAATACCACCTTCATACATAAAGTGGTCTTCTTTCCCATCGCGTTCATCTTTTAAACGTATGGAAACACCAGAGTTTAGGAACGATAATTCACGTAGGCGTTTTGCCAGAATGTCGTAGTGATATAGCGTATCAGTAAAGGTATCAGAACTAGGCCAAAAACGAATCATGGTGCCCGTTTTATCTGTATCGCCAGTAACGGCTAGCGGTGCTTGTGGTACACCGTGATGATATTCTTGTTCGTGCGCTTTTCCGCCACGGCGAATACGCAACTTCAAACGACTTGAAAGTGCGTTTACAACTGAAACACCAACACCGTGAAGACCACCTGATACTTTATAAGAGTTATCATCAAACTTACCGCCAGCGTGAAGTACTGTCATAATAACTTCGGCAGCTGAAACACCCTCTTCAGGGTGAAGTTCTGTTGGAATACCACGGCCATCGTCAGACACAGACACTGAGCCATCACTGTGAATTTGCACAACGATCTCAGAACAATGTCCAGCAAGCGCTTCATCGATTGAGTTATCGACAACCTCGAAAACCATGTGGTGCAACCCTGTACCATCATCTGTGTCACCGATATACATACCAGGACGTTTTCTTACGGCATCTAATCCTTTAAGTACTTTAATACTGGACGAGTCGTAGTTGTTCTCTGCTGACATACTAGCTTTTACTCCTCTTTCACGTTCCCATGTTCCACGTGAAACATTTTCTTTTCGTTATATTTTTGTATAAATTCAAGTTGCGTGGATTCAATGGCAGTAACGAAAACCTGCGTATCCATTTCTAGCAACCCGTCAATAAATTGTTCTCTTTTATCCGCGTCCAATTCAGCACCAACATCATCGAGCAAGAAAATACTCTTGTGATGAGTTGCTGAGTTATACAACCTAGTCTGTGACATTTGTAGCGCTGCCACAGCCATTCTAAGCTGCCCTCTCGATAAAAGCTCTTGGGCATTCACACCGTTTACTTTAAGCCGTAAATCAGCCTTGTGTGGCCCAGAAGAGGTATGCCCTATTTTACCATCATACTCACGCTTTTTAACTAGGCTTTCTGATAAAGACACATCTTTTTCCCACCCTTTATAGTAACTCAATTCCACTTCAAAGGTTGGAAGAAATTCCTTTGCATATTCTTTAAAAATTGGCGTTAACGATGACACATAGTCCTGCCTAAATGCTGTCATTGACTCACCAAGCTCAGCAAACTGTGATTCCCAATATTGGTTTTCGGGTGCAGCTAAATTGGCTTGCTGTTTTAGTAATGCATTTCGATGCTTTAAGAATTTTCCATACTGGTTAGCTAGCGAAGGAAAATGATGTTTCACGTGAAACAATCCCCAATCGCAAAATCGCCGACGTTCTGCTGGAGAGCCAATAATAAGGTCTGTACTTTGTGGTGTAAAAAGTTGAATAGGCACAAGGCTCACTAAATCGGCTAACTTTGTGCTGTGCTCGCCATTGATACTACACGTAAATGTGTCTGCCCTGCTACGCTGAAAGCCAAGCTTAAGCGTATCACCCTCATCCGTTAAACAAGATGCAAAGACACTAAAGCTATCCTTTTCATGTTGAATCACAGAGCCATGTTTATTCGTCCGAAAAGAACGTCCAAAACCTAAATAATAAAGCGCCTCAATCAATGAGGATTTACCACTACCGTTAACACCTCGAATAACGGTAAGCGTAGGCGAAGGAGAAAAAGTGATAGAAGAAAGATTACGAAACTGAGTAATCTGGATTCGATCCAGTTTCATGATGTCATCACGTTGCTGATAAAAAAGAAGCGACCTAGTTTACCTAGACCGCTTCTTTGAAAACTAAAAACAAATTTCAAAATGCAATTTTCAACAATTAATGTTATCTAAATACCAGCGCTTTGCTCTACAAGCGCATTGGCATGATAACGTAAAGTGCAGAATCATCCGCACTGTCTTCAATTAACGCGCTGGCATTCGAATCAGAAAGGCTTACTTTGACATCATCAGTGCCTAGAGCATTCAGTACATCAATCAAATAAGCAACATTAAAACCAATTTCTAAATCGTCACCCTGATACTGTACATCTACGATTTCTTCTGCTTCTTCTTGCTCTGGGTTATTAGCAGTAATTTTTAACTCACCAGATGATAGATTTAAACGTACACCTCTGAATTTTTCATTCGACAGAATTGCTGCTCGAGAAAAAGCATCTTTAAGTACCGCTTTACTTGCAATAATTTCCTTATCACCATTTTGCGGTAGTACACGTCTATAATCAGGAAAACGACCATCAACGAGTTTAGAAGTAAAGATAAAATCGTTTGAAAATATGCGTAAATGATTTGCGCCAATTTGTACCTTCAACGACTTGTCGTCTTCGCTGATAAGGCGTGAAATTTCTAATACCCCTTTTCGCGGAATGATCACCTGACGAGCCGGAAGCGACGTTTCATAATTTAAACGACACAACGCAAGACGGTGACCATCGGTAGCAACCGTACGAATAATATTTTCTTCGGTCTCAAGTGACATACCGTTAAGGTAATAACGTACGTCTTGCTGTGCCATAGAGAAGCTCGTTGAATCAATAAGCTTCTTTAAATCGCTACACGTTAGTTCAAACTCTACTTCGCCTTCCCAATCTTCAAGATTAGGATAATCATTTGCTGACAAGGTAGATAATGTATAGCGACCTCGACCAGCTTTAATCAGCGCTTTACTGCCATCCAATGAAAAATGAATGTCAGTACCTTCGGAGATACCACGAATAATATCGAACAACTTCTTGGCAGGAACAGTAATCTCACCTTCGGTAAACTCACCTTCAAGCTTAACGCTCGAAATCAGCTCAACCTCTAAATCTGTACCAGTAAGCCATAGTGCGTCCTCACTAACTTTAATAAGGACGTTTGATAAAATAGGAAGCGTATGTCTACGCTCTACAGCACCAGACACCAGCTGTAGGGGTTGTAAAAATTGTTCGCGGCTTATAGAAAATTTCATCGCTGTGCTATCTCGCCTCTAAGGTCGTGTTGTTAGGAAGACAAAGTCCTAATGAGGTTCTTATAGTCCTCTTTTATATCATGACTTTCTTCTCTTAGCTGCTCTATTTTTCTACATGCGTGCAAAACAGTAGTGTGGTCTCTGCCACCGAACGCATTTCCTAGTTCGGGAAGACTGTGGTTCGTTAGCTCTTTAGCCAGTGCCATAGCAACCTGACGCGGACGCGCAACACTGCGGCTTCTGCGCTTAGATAAAATATCAGCTACCTTAATCTTATAATAATCTGCGACAGTTTTCTGAATATTATCAACGGTTACCAACTTTTCTTGTAGCGCAAGTAGATCACGAAGTGCTTCGCGCACAAAGTCGATTGTTATAGGTCGACCTGTGAAATTGGCGTTAGCGATAACACGGTTTAATGCGCCTTCTAGCTCACGTACATTAGAACGAAGTCGCTTCGCGATGAAAAAGGCAACTTCGTTTGGTAGATGAATTCTATTTTCAGCCGCTTTGCGCATTAAGATGGCAACACGTGTTTCTAGTTCTGGCGGCTCAATAGCTATGGTTAGGCCCCAACCAAAGCGCGATTTCAATCTGTCCTCAACCCCGTCAATCTCTTTAGGATATCTATCAGAAGTAAGAATGATCTGTTGGTTACCTTCAAGAAGCGCATTAAACGTATGGAAAAACTCTTCTTGTGACCGCTCTTTGTTGGCAAAGAATTGGATATCATCGATAAGTAATGCATCAACACTACGATAAAAGCGTTTAAAGTCTTCAATCGCATTGTTTTGAAGTGCTTTTACCATGTCCTGCACAAATCGCTCTGAATGCATATAAACAATTTTAGCGTCGCCGTTATTGGCAACAATTCCATTACCAACTGCATGCAACAAGTGGGTTTTACCTAAACCAGTACCGCCATATATAAATAATGGATTGTATGAGCCACCCGGATTATTTGCGACCTGCGTCGCAGCTGCACGCGCAAGTTGGTTTGATTTACCCTCAACGAAGTTATCAAACTGATAAGTAGGATTAATATTGCTTTTGTGCTTCATCGCCTCAGGAATAGGGATGACTTTTGGTGGTGACGTCACGCGCTGTGTTTGTGAGCCATTGACGCTGTTGCGATCGTAAGTATGGCGATCGCTATGATCCACCGACGGCGCACCGCGATCATTAGTGGTATACGAACTACCATGATCACTATTTGCAGTATAACCACTACTACCAGGGTTAGTAGGAACTGAAGCCTGACTTGCACTATAAGAATGTGATGATGATGGCGGTGCAGAGTGTTGGCTGGACGTCGACGACATCTGCTGCGGCGCACTATTATGAGTATTTACAGACGGTGATGATGGCTGTACTTGAGGCGCTGGCGATGCTCGGTTAACACTTTGACGACTCATTACCTCTAAACGCAATTGTGGTGCATTGTCACCCGCAAACTCACGAAGAAGTGCCGTAATGTTATTTAAGTACTTATCTCTTACCCAATCGAGTACGAAGCGATTTGGCGCATACAGCGCCACAAATCCATCTTGTTCTTCACAAACAAGCGGTCGTATCCACATACTAAATTGCTGCGTAGGTAATTCTTGGCGCAGCCTTTCAAGACATTGGTTCCACAAGGACATGGTACGTTGCTAGCTCCCGTAACTCGCGTGAAAAAGCCAACCCCATAGATGTCACGTTTGCATAAAAGCGTGAAAATAGCAGGCACCAAAACGCGCCATTAAGAAAATAGCGTTGGAAATGTTGGGTAACAGCGAGAAATTAAATTATCGTTTTATTCGCTGTGGATTATCTTACGTTATCAACATAATGTAAATGGCGATCTTGATCGATCTTAAGGATCAAAATGATAAAACAATGAATTTAAATAACTTTTGCTTTAGATCAAAACGCTCTATTATGAGAAAACATCTGTCTAAAATACCCTTAAAAATGCGTTAGATCCCCTTGCATTTTTCACTATTATTGTGTTTTTACACAATCTACTGTGGATAACATCAGTGTCACAATCGCGTTATTCACAGCCTAATTGTATAAAAAACTGCTTTATCGATTAAAAAACAGCGAAAATTGTTCACTTATTCGTCCAAAAAGAGAGAATATGCATTGACAGGAGCCCCCGAGATCTCTAGAATTCAGCGTCCTTTTTCGATGGGCTTTTCTGGTGAAAACACCACATTGTTCTGGCAACAGCATAATGTGTTACCAAAAACGCCTATGTTTAACTAAATATAAGTGAGACTTTGGTCATGAAAAGAACATTTCAACCGAGCAATCTTAAGCGCAAGCGTTCTCACGGTTTTCGTGCTCGTATGGCGACTAAAAATGGTCGTAAAGTACTAGCAGCTCGCCGTGCAAAAGGCCGCGCTCGTCTTTCAGCTTAATTGAAAGACGCCAAAGTGGGCGAGAATAAGTTTTCTAGGGAGTTGCGTCTGCTAACTCCCACCCACTTTACCTATGTGTTTGATAACGCAACTCCAGCTGTATCTCCCTCTTTTACAATTCTAGCTCGAAAAAATTCACTTACGTCACCACGTTTGGGTATTACGCTTGCCAAAAAGCGCATCCGAAAAGCCCATGACAGAAATCGTTTAAAACGTTTAGTAAGAGAAAGCTTTCGACTTAAGCAGCATGACCTTCCCAACGTTGATATTATCGTTATCGGGAAATCCGGTGCTGACAACCTTAGCAACCAAGAAGTTTTCGCAACATTGGAAAAGCTATGGAAAAAATTAAACAAGCGTTGCAACAACTCTTAATTGCAGTCCCTTTGGCCTTGATAAAGTGCTATCAATGGTTTATTTCGCCTGTATTAGGGCAACGTTGTCGTTTCCATCCGTCCTGTTCTTGGTATGCTATTGATGCATTAAAAACGCACGGATTGGTAAAAGGCGGTTGGTTATCGATTAAACGCATATTAAAATGCCACCCTTTGCATGCCGGCGGATATGATCCAGTGCCGGAAAAACAACAAAATAAACACTCAAAATAAAGAGACCTGTATGGAATCGCAACGTAGTTTTCTGATAATTGGCCTCGCGCTAGTTAGCTTTTTGCTTTGGCAACAATGGCAAAAAGATTATGGGCCACAGCTAGTTGAGCCAGCCGCGCAAGAACAAACGCAACAAACAGCTCAAGGTGTTCCCTCTTTTGAAGATGTGAACAGTGAAGAAGTGCCAAGTGGCGATGCTGCTGCACCTTCTGCGCAAGTAGCAACCGCTTCACAAAACACTAGCCGCATTATTGAAGTTAAAACAGACACGCTAGATTTGCGTATCGATCTACTAGGCGGTGATGTTGTATCAGCAGATTTACTTAAGTTTCCTGTAAAACAAGGTTCAGATATCCCGTACAGCTTGCTTCGTTCAGGAAACGGCCTTTATGTGGCGCAAAGCGGTTTAACAGGTGCGCAAGGTCCTGATGCAGATAAAGTAGTTGGACGTCCTGTGTATAATACGTCTAGCGAATTTTTTGAAATGACGGGCGACACGCTCGTTGTGCCGCTAACGTGGAAGAACAGCGAAGGTCTTTCTGTAACAAAGACCTTTACGTTTACAAAGGATAGCTACGAAATTGACGTAAGCTATACGGTTGAAAACGGCACAGCTTCTAACGCGACGGTACAGCCTTACGCGCAACTTAAGCAAGTCATGGCATTTGAAGATGATAGCAACATGTTTATGCCTACCTATCGCGGCGCTGCGTATTCAACAGAAGACGACAGATATCAGAAACTCACATTCGATGATATCGAAGATGAGAACCTTCGCGTAACGACCAAAGCTGGCTGGGTAGGTATGCTTGAGCACTATTTCGTTTCAGCTTGGGTACCGCCTCAAGATGCAACCAATAGCCTGTATTCACGCAATCAAAACAACCGCTACGCTGTCGTAGGTGTACTTGCACCTTCTGCGACCATCGCAGCCGGTGATACGCAAACCCTTTCTTCAACACTTTATTTAGGTCCTAAAGATCAAGACAGCCTTGCGCAAATCGCTCGTGGCCTTGATTTAACAGTGGACTATGGATTCTTGTGGTGGATTTCAAAGTATCTGTTTGCACTGCTACAATTTTTGCACAGCTTGGTAAATAACTGGGGCGTTGCGATTATTCTTATCACTATTGTAGTGAAAGGTGCAATGTACTGGCTAACTAAAAAGCAATATGAGTCAATGGCGCGCATGCGTAATTTGGCGCCTAAGATGCAGCAGCTAAAAGACCGTTTTGGCGATGACAGACAAAAAATGTCACAAGCAATGATGGAGCTGTATCGCAAAGAGAAAGTAAACCCAATGGGCGGTTGCCTTCCGTTATTACTTCAAATGCCAATATTCTTGGCACTTTACTGGGTATTAATGGAAAGTGTTGAACTACGTCACGCCGATTTTGTATTGTGGATCACTGACCTTTCTGTAAAAGACCCATACTTTGTACTGCCTATCCTTACAGGCGCAAGTATGTACCTATTGCAAAAACTTCAGCCAACCACTATTACTGATCCAATGCAGCAAAAAATCATGCAATGGATGCCAGTTGCAATGAGTGTGTTCTTCCTGTGGTTCCCTGCAGGTCTAGTACTATACTGGCTAGTGAGCAACGTGATTACCTTGGTTCAAGCCAAAATGATTTATGCTTCTATGGAGAAGCGGGGCATCAGCAGTAAGTAGTACGCTGATCACTCAATTACACAGCCCGCCTAAGCGGGCTGTTTTGTCTTACAAGTTAGAGGAATATTCCCTGTGCCATCATTTGATATTGTTTCTGAATTGAATATGGAAGAAGTGCGTAACGCAACAGAAAACGCCAGCCGAGAGCTTTCAACACGCTTTGACTTTCGCGGCATAGATGCCAGCTTTGAATACAAAGATAAAACCGTAGTGATGAAAGCAGAAGCTGAATTCCAGCTTCAACAGATGGAAAGCATGTTTCGTACTGCTATGTCTAAGCGCAACGTTGATACCTCATCGATGGACGTAAAGCCTTACGACGCACACGGTAAAACCTATCGTCAAACCATTACCTTCAAAGAAGGTATTGAGCAACCAATGGCGAAGAAAATTGTAAAGTTGGTTAAAGACGCCAAAATTAAAGTACAAACCGCCATTCAGGGCGAAGAGTTGCGTGTTACAGGCAAAAAGCGTGATGACCTGCAGCAAGTGATTGCGCTTGTAAAATCGTCAGACCTTGGCCAGCCATTTCAATTTAAGAACTTCCGCGACTAATTATGGAATCACTCACCCTTTCAACCGACACCATCACAGCCCAAGCGACAGCGCCGGGTCGAGGTGGTGTGGGCATTGTTCGCGTATCAGGCCCAAAAGCTAAAGACATCGCCAGTGCATTGGTACCAAGTGTGTTAACACCGCGTCTTGCAACCTACACGCCGTTTGTAGACGCCAACAATGACGTTATAGACCAAGGTATTGCTCTGTTTTTTAAAGGGCCTAATTCCTTCACTGGTGAAGATGTACTTGAACTTCAAGGCCACGGCGGTCAAGTCGTCATGGATATGCTAATAGATGCTGTGCTGGCGACGGGTCACGCTCGTTTAGCCAATCCTGGTGAATTTAGTGAACAGGCGTTTTTAAACGACAAACTAGACCTTGCACAGGCAGAAGCAATTGCTGACTTGATAGACGCCAGTTCTAAGCAAGCCGCTCGTAGTGCCCTTCGCTCATTACAGGGTGAGTTTTCAACACAAATTCAAACATTATCTGACCAAATTGTTCACCTTCGCATGTACGTTGAAGCAGCGATCGATTTTCCAGAAGAAGAAATTGATTTCTTATCAGACGGCAAAGTAGCAGGTGACTTAAGCACCATTATGCAAAGCCTCACTACCGTGCGCGAACAAGCTAAACAAGGTACCTTGTTACGCGAAGGTATGCAGGTGGTCATTGCAGGTAGACCCAACGCTGGCAAATCAAGCCTGTTAAATGCATTAGCTGGTCGCGACAGTGCAATTGTCACTGATATAGCGGGCACTACAAGGGATGTACTGAAAGAACATATTCATATTGATGGCATGCCCGTTCACATTATTGATACTGCGGGTCTTCGCGAAAGCCCCGACAAAGTAGAACAAATTGGTATTGAGCGTGCTTGGCAAGCCATTAATGACGCTGATCATGTGTTGTTTGTTGTCGATTCAACGGCAACCACTGTCATCGACCCCTTTGCCATTTGGCCAGAATTTATGGCTCGCCTCCCTCAAGGTATTCCTGTTACCGTAGTGCGAAACAAAGCCGATTTAAGTACGCTAGATATCGGTCAAAGTACCGTCAATACACAACAAGGCGATATATCGGTTATCAATCTGTCGGCAAAACAAGGTGATGGTGTTGATACGCTTAAGGCGCATCTGGCTAAAACGATGGGGTTTGACACCACTACTGAAGGGCAATTTATCGCTCGTCGCCGTCATATCGATGCCTTAGATCAGGCCTATAGATATGTCAGTACAGGCGAACAGCAGTTGCACGATGCGATGGCCGGAGAGTTACTTGCCGAAGAGTTGCGTCTAGCCCATCAAGCACTGTGTGAGATAACCGGTGAATTCACTTCAGACGACCTGCTTGGTAAGATATTTTCGTCGTTTTGTATTGGCAAATAAGAGATATAACAAGAAGTCAGTAAACCATGAGTAAGCATTTTGAAATTATTGTAGGCACCATGTTAGGTGCTTCAGAGTACGTAGCAGATGCCATAGCTGAAAAGCTTGATGCAAGCGGTCATACACACACAATTCACACCGAGCCAAATCTTGATGATATAAAAACGGATGCGACATGGATTGTATGCACGTCGACTCATGGAGCAGGTGAACTCCCAGACAATATTCAAGAATTTGCCGCGCAATTAAAAGGCGCACCTTTACACACAGTAAATGCATTTGTCATTGGCCTGGGTGATACCAGTTACGATACTTTTTGCTTTGGCGCTAAAGAAATAGAAAAGCACATTACTGATAACGGTGGTACTTTACTTGCCGATGCACTTTATATCGATGTGCTTGAACACCCAATTCCTGAAGATGCGGCCGTGGAATGGTTTGAAGGTCAGCTTGATCATTTATGATAACGAATCTTACCCAAGCTGAGCTCGCCGCATTAACCTCACCACTGTCTAACGAGTGTCGCGTATTATATTTGCTTGGGTTACGAGAAGGCGCCAATAGCGCTACCACGTCTTCATCTCCTATTGATTATAAGCACTTGCTGAATTTACTTAACGGTGATGATAAAGACCCCCCCTATCAACGGGGTCGGCAAATAAACTCGTTAATAAAACAACTGGAACAAGTGGGTTTAGTGGCACTTCCTGTTGAGATGGATTTAGAGCACACCATTAATGGCAAAACGCTACTGCTTCCGCTAATTAGCGAGCCGCAGTCTGACTTTGATCAGCTACATACACGTCACAGCGCAATGTCAGCAACTTGGAAACCGAACCAAGCACTGTTTGAAGAGATGGCGTCACTACTGGGTATTATCGATAAAACATTCGATGATAACGAAGTGGGTGAATTTGTCGCTTATTGGTTGGGTCGCCCTAGCTCGGTATTCAGCGAGTTTCAATGGACACAAAAATTTGCCAACAATATCAAACGCAAGCGACTTGCATCAGGCTATGCGCCAACAAAAGTAGTAGGTACACAGCAAGTGAAAGTTGCAGCCGGCATAGAAGCGGATGATAATGCTAGAAAGCTTGTGGAAAAATATGCCGCATCAAAGAAGAGTTAAATCATTATGGATCGTATAGCTGACAAAATTGCCAACCTGGCCAAGGCGCTAAACAAGAATGTCGATAACAATGAAGAGTATATCGATTACAGCACGCTGAGAAAGCAATACGAAGCCAAAGCCAATGAAGAGGTTTCGCAGCTACAACAACGCAGCAAAAAAGCGCGTGTAGAAGCTATACATGGCCGTTCTGACCTCAACCCAAAGTGGACCTTTGCGAACTTAGTCGAAGACAGTGATGATGTAATAGAAGCAGTATCAATAGCGCAGTCCTTTATAGCCGCACATGATGATCCCGCGTGGCGACAAAGTGGCTCACATATGATGTTGTTCTATGGCGATTACGGTCGTGGCAAATCTCACATAGCCGGTGCTATTGCGCACCAACTTATTGAGCAATATGAAATTTCAGTGCTCTATCGACAACTCTCTACCCTGCTTGAAATGCGCAACTTTTCATTTGATTTTGCTGCGACAGACAACGCAAGCCAACGCTTTAGAGAGATCAATCAAGAGCTTCTTGATGTGGACTTGCTGATCTTAGATGAAGTGTGTGTCAACGAATCAGCGCTTAAAAAGAATGCGCAAAGTTGGTTTGGCAATCTACTCAGACAGCGTTTGGTCAATAAGAAAAACTGTATTCTTATCACTAACCACAACTTAGCAGAACTCGAGAATGCCCTAGGTCGTTATTGTTTTGAATCTATCAAAGAATACGACACTTACAAAGTACGCTTCCAAGGGCCAAGTCGACGTGAAGGCCTTACGATAGAACAAGAAGATATGCAGTCTTCAAACGCACAACCTCGTTATCAACCCAATCAGGTGCGTTAACTTAGTCTTGACGAAAAGTCACTTTCTGACTATTTTATCGCCATCTAACTTACGGAGTCATGTCGACATGAACAACTAACACCTGTTTTCCATTTCTTTTTATTTTGGATCTACAGGGTTAGTGGGCGCATTGTCGGACTTCTCACGCTTTATAAAAGTTTTATCTACTCAAGCCTTCTCTACTGGAGAATGTATATAATTGCCTGACACGCGCTTGCCCCTGTGTAACAGGAGGCAATTATGCCGTTACTACACGCACAACAAATTTCTTATCAGTTAGACAATGGCCGACTGTTGTTTGACAGTCTATCGTGCCAACTTTCGCACAAACGTGTGGGCCTAGTAGGCAATAATGGTGTAGGCAAATCACTTTTGGCTGCGATCCTTTGCAAACAAGTATTCCCAACAAGCGGACGTGTGGTTTGTACGCCACATCTGGGGGTTTATCACCAACAAACTTCTCATTTGTTGTCTGATGACAGCGTCACCATAGCGCGATATCTCAACGTACATGACAAACTAGATGCGTTACAACAAGTGGCATCAGGTGACTGTGCTTCGCACTGGTTTGACGTTATTGGCGATGACTGGAACCTTCGTGAAACGGTTGAGCTTTCATTACGTGAAATAGGTGTGCCCTGTGCACTAGATTTGCCTTGTTCTCACTTAAGTGGCGGACAACTAGCAAAGCTTAAACTTCTAAAACTTCTCAATGAAGACCATGAGTTACTGATTTTAGATGAACCTTCTAATCACCTTGATAGCACATCAAAACATTGGCTTAAAACACGCTTAGGCGCTTTTAAGGGTACTGTTTTGTTGATCACACACGACCGTGAACTGTTAGAAGATGTAGAGCAAATATGGGAGTTATCAGAAAGCGGCCTTCACTGTTTTGGCGGTAATTTTGATCACTACCAAAAGCAAAAAAACGCTGAATTGGCCGCCGTAGAGCGTCAGCTAAACGCTGTAGACAAACAAAAACGACAAATGGCGGCACAAGCGCAAAAGAATCACGAAAAAGCGCAGCAACGGGCAAGCCAGGGTAACAAGTTACGCAAAGACAAAAGCCAACATAAAGTACTGCTAGATAAAAAGCGAGACAGTGCGCAAGCTAACGCGTCGACAAGAAATAAGAACCACGACGCCAGACAAGTGCGATTACAGGAGAAAGAAACCGCCCTCAAAACTCGCCAATGCGAGCTAACACCACAGCAGTTTTATATGAAAGACACTCAAGCAAGTGGAAAAACGGTGATCTCTTTAAACCGCATCGTACTGCCCTTTGGGGCACAAAAGCCTTTATCACTGACTTTAAAAGCGAATGAAAAGTGTCATGTGTCAGGCGCTAATGGATGCGGTAAATCAACCCTTTTGAAAATACTAATAGGTAGGTATCACATTGCAGGTGGCACGATGCGCGTGAATACACCCACCTATTATCTTGACCAGCATTTTTCTGTTGTTGAAGCACATATGTCCGTGTTGGATAATCTTTTGACCCATTGTAATGAACTAACGGTAAGCGATGCGAGGACCCTACTTGCAGGCATTGGTTTACGCGGCGACAGTGTATTACAAAAGGCACAAACCCTTAGCGGTGGTCAAAAGATGAAAGTTGCTATGCTTATTGTAAGTCATCAAACAACCCATCCGTTCTTATTACTTGATGAACCTGACAATCATTTGGACATAGACGCAAAAACACGACTATCTGAAGCACTGTCAAACTACAAAGGAGGATTTTTATTAGTCAGCCACGATACATATTTTGTACAAGATTGTGGTATCACTGACACGCTGATGCTTTGATGAAGGTCTACAATTACAATAAAAAAGCGAAATATTATTGCCGTAACAGGGAAGTTACGAAATAAATAGCGCACAGTGCAAAACGTGATCTTGCGATCTAATCACAGGTAAATGAAAAGATCTCTTCCACAATAAGATCGACCTGTAAGGCATGTGGTTACGCGATCTTCTGATCGCAATACATATTTAGCAAACATTTTATCCCCAGTTGGATCACATCTTGATCACCCCTGTGGATAGGATCCCACAAACCGCTGTGTATAAGCTCTGATCGAAAAAAGAATAACTTTTCAAACAAATCGGCATGTGGATAAAAAGGCTATTTATGCACAAGTTTGAGAGGGGGTTATGGATCGGGGTTTCCCAAACTTATTGATCGCGTAACTAGATGATCTTAATGCGCTTTGATCGGTTACCCACAGATCTTGATGATCCTAATAAAAGTAAAAATAAACAGATCTAAAAGAGATCTTAAGATCTTATATTTCGATCAGCCTTTTTCAAAAAACACTTTTGAAGAAAATTTAATCATTTTATTTATCCAATAACTCAGATAAAATACGCGCCCTTTTTTCAGCAGTGTCTGTTTAAAGAGTTAGGTTGTTTATACGTCTTTTCCTTAGGTTTTTAGTGAGGTTTATCCATGTTTTATGCTGAAGCATTTGATGTCATCGTTGTTGGCGGTGGGCATGCAGGTACAGAAGCTGCACTAGCATCTGCGCGCATGGGTGCAAATACATTACTGCTCACACACAATATTGAAACAATTGGCCAGATGTCATGTAATCCAGCTATTGGTGGGATCGGAAAAGGCCATTTGGTTAAAGAGATTGATGCCTTAGGTGGCGCAATGGCGCTTGCTATCGATCAAGGCGGTATACAGTTTAGAACACTTAATTCTAGTAAAGGGCCTGCTGTGCGCGCAACACGTGCGCAAGCAGACCGTACGCTTTACAAAAATGCTATTCGCAATATTGTTGAAAACCAAGAAAACCTGACGTTATTCCAACAAAGCGTGGATGATCTCATTGTTGAAAACGATCGCGTATGCGGTGTAGTGACTCAAATGGGACTGAAGTTTAAAGCTAAAACCGTTGTACTGACGGTGGGTACTTTCCTTGGCGGCACAATTCACATTGGTCTTGAGAACTATCGAGGTGGTCGCGCAGGCGATCCGCCCTCAATCGCACTTGCTGATAGACTTCGCGCGCTACCATTCCGTGTTGATCGATTAAAAACAGGTACACCGGCGCGCTTAGATGCCCGTTCGCTCGACTTCTCGGTTATGCAGCCTCAACCAGGCGATGATCCAACACCGGTATTTTCTTTCATGGGTAACCGTGAAATGCACCCAACGCAAATACCATGTTACATCACGCATACTAACGAAAAAACACACGACATTATTCGTGGTGGTCTTGATCGCTCACCCATGTTTACTGGTGTAATTGAAGGTATTGGTCCTCGTTACTGCCCTAGCATCGAAGATAAGATCACGCGTTTTGCTGACAAATCATCGCACCAAATTTTCGTTGAGCCTGAGGGCTTAAACAGCATTGAAGTCTATCCTAATGGCATATCAACCAGCTTGCCATTTGACGTTCAAATGAACCTTGTTCGTTCAATCAAAGGTTTTGAGAATGCCCATATCGTACGTCCTGGCTACGCTATCGAGTACGACTTCTTTGATCCAAGAGACCTTAAACAAACTCTTGAAACAAAATTTATTGAAGGGCTTTTCTTTGCCGGTCAAATCAACGGAACAACTGGCTACGAAGAAGCTGGTGCACAAGGGCTTGTCGCTGGTGCTAATGCGGCGCTTCAAGTACAGCAAAAAGATCCACTCATTTTGCGTCGTGACCAAGCGTACATGGGTGTATTGATTGATGATCTTGCTACGATGGGGACAAAAGAGCCGTATCGTATGTTTACCAGTCGAGCTGAGTATCGTTTGCTACTTCGCGAAGATAATGCAGATAGCCGTTTAACTGCGATGGGCCGTGAGATTGGTTTAGTTGACGATGCGCGCTGGGCTAAATTTAACGACAAGATGGAAGCGGTTGAAAGTGAACTTCAGCGTCTTCGCGGTCAGTGGATCCACCCTGATCATGTGGCAACGCCAGAATTAAACCCAATGCTTAAAAACCCGGTAAGTCGCGAACACTCTCTTGAAGAATTGATCCGTCGACCAGAGATGACTTATAGCCAGTTGATGGAAATTGAAAGTATCGGCCCAGGCCTTGACGATCCGATTGCCGCTGAGCAGGTTGAAATTCAAATTAAGTACGCGGGTTATATTGCGCGTCAAATGGAAGAAATTGCTAAAACACAGCGCCACGAAAATACCTTGTTACCGGTAGATATGGACTTCAGTAAGATTTCTGGATTATCAAATGAAGTGGTGGCGAAATTATCTGAAGCCCGTCCGGAAACTATTGGTAAAGCGTCGCGTATATCAGGCATTACGCCAGCAGCCATTTCACTGTTGTTGGTTTACCTCAAAAAACACGGCATGCTTCGCAAGCAAGATAAAATCAGTGCGTAAAACACGCACTTAACTCGCCTAGCGATCACAAGCACTTAGCTTTTCCGAGATCTTCGCGTATCATTGTGACGATCTCGGCAAAGTGTGTTCGCTGGCACAAAGATCTTCCAACGTTAAATTCACGTTTTCCACTTACACCACTTGTAAGTTAAGACAAGTATGAGTTTTTGGAAAAACGCTTTTTTTTCAATTAGATAAAACAGAATTATCCATGAGCTTACCACAAGAATTGCATACCATACTGACATCAGGCCTCGCGGCACTCTCACTTGAACTTAGTGATACGCAGCAACAGCAATTGGTTGACTATGTTGTGATGATTGATAAGTGGAATAAAGCGTATAACTTAACGTCAGTGCGCGACCCAAAGCAAATGATGGTTAAGCACATTCTTGATTCATTAGCCATTGTGCCCCATTTATCTGCAAGTGCTGGTGAAAATATTATTGATGTAGGCACAGGACCTGGTCTGCCCGGTATGCCATTGGCTATCGCTTTTCCAAACAAATCGTTCACCCTGCTTGACTCATTAGGGAAGCGTGTTCGCTTTATGACACAATGTGTCCATACACTTAAGCTTACCAATGTAACCCCTGTGCAAAGTCGCGTAGAAGAGCATAATGGTGAAAAACCTTACGATATTGTACTTAGTCGTGCCTTCGCTTCATTAAAAGATATGTTGCACTGGTGCGAACATCTGGTAGATTCAGATGGTCAGTTTTTGGCGCTAAAAGGTCAGTTTCCGCAAGAAGAAATAGACGAAGTAAGTGATCACTTTCAGGTGAGTCGAACGGAAAACCTCACTGTGCCTAATCTAGTCGGCGAAAGACATTTGGTTTGGCTGAAAAAGAAATAACAGGATCTAACGTGGCTAAGGTAATCGCGATCGCGAATCAAAAAGGTGGTGTAGGCAAAACGACCACCGCAGTTAATGTGGCTGCTTCAATGGCAGCGACCAAGCGAAAAGTGTTGCTTATCGATCTTGACCCTCAAGGCAACGCAACGATGGGCAGTGGCGTAGACAAGTACGACGTCGATGCCACCGCGTTTGAATTGTTGATTGAAGAAAAGCCCATCGATGAAGTGATCGTAAAAGCGACAAGCGGTAAATACGATCTTATCGCGGCAAATGGCGATGTGACTGCGGCTGAAATCAAATTGATGGAAATGTTTGCGCGCGAGGTGAGACTTCGCAACGCACTGGCTCCAGTGATGGACTACTACGATTTTATTTTTATCGATTGCCCACCCTCGCTTAATCAATTGACGGTAAATGCACTTGCAGCCGCTGACTCGGTTATGGTGCCAATGCAGTGCGAGTACTATGCGCTTGAAGGTCTTACTGCGTTAATGGATACCATTCAAAAATTAGCGTCGGTCGTAAATCCAGAATTGAAGATTGAAGGCGTATTGCGTACTATGTACGACCCGCGTAATCGCCTCGCAAATGACGTTTCAGAGCAGCTCAAGCGTCATTTTGGTGAGCAAGTTTATCGTACGGTAATTCCACGCAACGTGCGTCTTGCTGAAGCACCAAGCTTTGGAACGCCCGCGATGTACTACGATAAGTCATCAACGGGTGCCAAAGCGTATTTAGCATTGGCGGGCGAAATATTACGCCGTCGGGATAAATCTTCGCCTGCACAGGCAAAAGCAAGTTAAACGAGAATAAGCTGAATATCATCAGCACATGCCATAGAGGACACTATGTCAGCACGTAAAAGAGGCCTTGGCCGCGGTCTAGATGCGCTACTAGCAACCAGCCAATCATCTGCTCAACGAGAACAAGATGCCGCCGAGGTACTTTCAACCAATGGTGAGTTGAATAAGCTGCCAATTGAATATTTAGTGCCAGGCAAATATCAGCCTCGTAAAGACATGTCGCCAGATGCGTTAGAAGAACTGGCCTCGTCAATTCGCGCACAAGGTATTATTCAACCTATTGTCGTGCGTAAAGTCGATGAACATCGTTATGAGATTATTGCAGGCGAACGCCGCTGGCGTGCATCGCAGCTAGCACAGCTTGATGAGGTTCCCTGTCTTATCAAAAATGTGCCGGATGAAGCTGCTGTGGCGATTGCGCTTATTGAGAATATTCAGCGTGAAGACTTAAACGCGATGGAAGAAGCACAAGCACTTGACCGTTTAATGAACGAATTTGCGCTAACTCATCAAGAAGTGGCTGAAGCGGTAGGTAAATCACGTACCACAGTAACCAATTTGCTGCGTTTAAATAATTTGAATGATGATGTAAAGCTATTGGTCGAGCACGGTGATATTGAAATGGGCCATGCCCGTGCACTGCTTGCTCTTGAGGGTGAAACGCAGTCAGAAACCGCTCAGGTAGTATCAGGCAAAGGATTAACCGTACGCGACACTGAAAAGTTAGTTAAAAAGCTATTAGAGCCTGCTAAGCCAAAGCCTGAGAAGAAAGTTGATCCAGATGTTCAAAACCTTATGACCCGACTTTCAGAAAATTTAGGGGCGCCTGTGAGCATTGACCATAATGCAAAAGGCAAAGGAAAGCTGACGATTAGCTTCAGTGACTTAGAGCAATTAGATGGAATTATCAATAAAATTCAATAGTTTATTTAAATAATAAAAATAATATACCCTTTGCCTACCCGCAATAGATGCACTGTCTGCTGTCACAAGCGGACACTCTCCTTTCCGGTTATAGCAATAGAAAATTTTCAGAATAACTTTCAAAAAGCGATGTACTGTTGAAAATTGTCGGTAAAACAGTATACTTCTGACGCTTTTTGTAAGACGTGAACAAGCTGCGAGAAAAAGTGACGAACAGGCTAGCAAAACGAGGTTTAGACCTCGCCAAAAAAGGGCTACTTTTTCAGGTTATCACCGCCCTAGTCGTTACTGTAATCGCTTTTGCTGCCGCGGGTAGTCATTCCGCAATGTCAGCGGCGGCAGGTGCCATGATTAGCATCTTGCCTACTATCGTGTTTACAGCCTTTGCATTTCGCTATGCAGGCGCGAGTAAAAACGACCTTGTTGCACGAAGTTTTAGCCAAGGCTCAAAAATGAAGCTGGCACTGACAATCATTTTATTTGTAATTGCTTTTAAGGGCTTGAATGCCGCGCCGCTTGAGATATTCGCCGCGTTTGTGATTACAACTGCTAGCCATGCGCTAGCCATGTTTCATTACGGTACGAAACAATAAAAAATGCGAATACGCAGATAACAATAACGTCCGAATGAACCAAAAGAACCAGTCACCAAATTTTTACACTTTACAACTTGGGTTAAACAATGGCATCTGAATACACTACCTCAGAATACATCAAGCACCACTTGACCAATGCCACTATGTGCTCAACTGACAACGGAATCGCGTTTAACAAAGCGTGTTCTGATGCTGGTTTTTGGGCATGGCATGTCGACACGTTGGCATGGTCTATTGGTCTTGGTTTACTTTTCCTTTTCATCTTTAGAAGCGTAGCGAAAAAAGCGACAACTGGCGTACCTGGAAAAATGCAGGCGTTTGTTGAGCTAATCGTAGAGTTTGTTGATGACAACGTGAAAAGCACTTTTCACGGTAAGAGCGCACTTATCGCGCCATTAGCACTGACTATCTTCGTATGGGTATTGCTAATGAATCTTATGGACCTTGTTCCGGTTGACTTGCTGCCTACCATCGCGGGCCTAATTGGTTCTTCAGCGTTTGGTATGGACCCACACGACGTATACATGAAGGCGGTACCAACCACTGACCTTAACCTTACGTTTGCTCTAGCAGCGGGTGTATTCATCCTAATTATCTACTACTCAATCAAGATGAAAGGTATTGGTGGCTTTACTAAAGAGCTTACTATGCAGCCTTTCGGTCACCCGCTTTTCATTCCGGTGAACTTCATTCTTGAAACGGTTACATTGCTTGCGCGTCCGCTTTCACTAGCGCTACGTTTGTTCGGTAACCTATACGCGAGTGAGCTAATCTTCATCCTTATTGCGACGATTGGCTACTTCCAGCTTCCACTGCACTTCATGTGGGCTGTATTCCATATTCTGGTACTTCCGCTTCAGGCGTTTATTTTCATGATGCTAACCATCGTGTACTTAAGCCTAGCGGCAGAAGACCACTAAGAATTAACGGGTACCGGGAATACGTTTGTCGGTACCGTTTTTAACCGAGTTTTATTTTAAACATTAACCTTAACTAAACTTTAAATCGGAGATTTAAACATGCTTGCAATCGCAGTTGCTATCCTAATTGGTATGGGTGCTCTTGGTACCGCTATCGGCTTCGGTCTTCTAGGTGGTAAATTCCTAGAGTCTGCTGCTCGTCAACCAGAACTTGCACCACAACTACAAGTTAAAATGTTCATCGTAGCAGGTCTAATCGATGCTATCGCGATGATCGGTGTTGGTATCGCACTATTCCTATTGTTCGCTCCACCTCAGTACCTACTTTAATTCATACTCTAGCGAACTTTTATGAGGAGAGGCGATAGTGAATATTAACGCCACTTTTATTGGTCAATTAATCGCCTTCGCTGTGTTCGTGGTGTTCTGCATGAAATATGTATGGCCGCCGCTAATCGCAGCGATTGAAGAACGTCAGAAGAAGATTGCCGATGGCCTTGAAGCTTCTGAACGTGCAGAGAAAGACCTAGAGCTAGCTCAAGCGAAAGCTACTGAGCAGCTTAAAGATGCGAAAGCGCAAGCAGCTGAAATTATCGAGCAGGCTAAAAAGCGTGCCAACCAATTGGTTGACGAAGAAACGCAAAAAGGCCATGCGGAACGCGAGAAAATCATCGCTTCTGGTTATGCCGAGATTGAAGCTGAACGCAATCGTGCCAAAGAAGATTTGCGCAAGCAAGTGTCTGCTCTTGCAGTCGCTGGTGCACAGCAAATCTTACAACGTGAAATCGATGCAAGCGCACAAAACGACATTGTTGAAAAACTTGTCGCTGAGCTTTAATAGGGAGATGAGCCATGTCTGAATTGACAACCGTTGCTCGTCCTTATGCTAAAGCTGCTTTCGATTTTGCTGTCGAGAAAGATGCCGTTGCAAAATGGCAAGAAATGCTCGCCTTCGCAGGCGCAGTAGCAGCAAACGATGACATGCACCAGTTATTATCTGGTGCTGTTGCCGCTGATACGCTAGCCGACATTTTCAATAATGTGTGTGGTGAGCAACTCGACGAACACGGTCAAAACCTTGTGAAGGTATTGGCTGAGAATAAACGTTTAGCCGCGTTGCCTGAAATTTCTACTATGTTCGATGCCTTTAAAGCAGAGTACGATAAAGAAGTAGAAGTGGACGTAACCTCAGCATCAACGCTGACAGATGCACAACAAAGTGAGTTGATTGCATCTTTGGAAAAACGTTTGGCACGTAAAGTGAAGCTTAATTGTAACGTGGACCCTGCCCTTATCGCTGGAATGGTTATTAAAGCCGGCGATACAGTCATTGATGGTTCCGTAAAGTCGAAATTGAACCGTCTAGCAGACGCGTTGCAAGCATAACGGGGATAAGAGCATGCAACTTAATTCCACTGAAATTGCTGAACTGATCAAGAAAAGAATTGAACAGTTCAATGTAACCAGTGAAGCACGCAATGAAGGTACTATCGTCGCAGTTACTGACGGTATTATCCGCATTCATGGCCTTGCAGATGTAATGCAAGGTGAAATGATCGAGCTTCCTGGAAGCCGCTACGCAATTGCACTAAACCTTGAGCGAGACTCAGTTGGTGCGGTTGTAATGGGTCCGTACGCAGACCTACAAGAAGGCACAAAAGTACAATCTACTGGTCGTATCCTAGAAGTACCAGTTGGTAACGCCCTACTTGGTCGTGTTGTTAACACGCTAGGTGAGCCTATCGACGGTAAAGGTGCGATCGACGCAGCGGGCTTTGAGCCAGTTGAAAAAATTGCACCTGGTGTAATCGAGCGTCAATCAGTAGACCAACCAATCCAAACTGGTTATAAGTCAGTTGACGCTATGATCCCAGTTGGTCGTGGTCAGCGTGAGCTTATCATCGGTGACCGTCAGTGTGGTAAGACAGCTATGGCTGTTGACGCTATCATCAACCAAAAAGGTACAGGCATTAAGTGTGTGTACGTAGCGGTTGGCCAGAAAGCGTCTACTATCGCTAACGTAGTACGTAAGCTAGAAGAGCACGGTGCACTTGAGCACACTATCGTAGTTGCTGCTTCTGCTTCTGAGTCTGCAGCGCTTCAATACCTAGCGCCTTACTCTGGTTGTACTATGGGTGAATACTTCCGCGACCGCGGTGAAGATGCGCTAATCGTATATGATGACTTGTCTAAGCAAGCTGTTGCTTATCGTCAAATCTCACTACTACTTAAGCGTCCACCAGGCCGTGAAGCTTACCCAGGTGACGTATTCTACCTTCACTCACGTCTACTAGAGCGTGCTGCACGTGTAAACGAGCAATACGTAGAACGTTACACTAACGGTGAAGTTAAAGGTCAAACTGGTTCACTTACTGCGCTTCCAATTATCGAAACGCAAGCAGGTGACGTATCAGCATTCGTACCTACTAACGTAATCTCGATTACTGACGGTCAGATCTTCCTAGAAACTGACTTGTTCAACGCAGGTATCCGTCCAGCGGTTAACGCTGGTATTTCGGTATCTCGTGTTGGTGGTGCTGCACAGACTAAAATTATCAAGAAGTTGGGTGGCGGTATCCGTCTAGCCCTAGCTCAGTATCGTGAACTAGCGGCATTCTCGCAGTTCGCTTCTGACCTTGATGATGCAACTCGTGAACAGCTAGAACACGGTGAGCGCGTTACTGAGCTAATGAAGCAGAAACAGTACGCTCCACTTTCTATCGCTGACATGGGTGTTTCACTGTTCGCAGTAGAGAAAGGGTTCCTTAAGGACATCGAGCTTGGCAAAATCCTAGATTTTGAAGCTGCTCTTCACTCTTACATGAACAGCGAACATGCTGAGCTGATGAAGACTATCAACGAATCAGGTAACTACAACGACGAGATTGCCTCTAAGTTGAACGACGCTTTAACTAATTTTAAAGCGACACAAACTTGGTAATCAATGGTGCTGGTGTTTATCCACCAGCACATTTCGTTGAGTAATCGGAGAGATAGTCATGGCCAGCGGTAAAGAGATTAAAGGTAAGATTGGGAGTATCAAGAATACTCAAAAAATTACCAGTGCGATGGAAATGGTTGCTGCGTCTAAAATGAAAAAGGCGCAGGAACGCATGGCCTCTGGCCGCCCATACGCACAAAACATGCTAAAAGTGATTGGTCACATTGCTAACGGTAACCTTGAGTATCGCCACCCTTATTTGGAAGAGCGTGAAGTCAAGCGTGTTGGTTATATTGTGATTTCTACTGACCGAGGCTTATGTGGTGGTTTAAACACCAACGAATTTAAGCTTGTAACTCAGGACGTGAAGAAATGGCGCGACCAGGGTGTAGAAGTAGATTTTGCTGCATTAGGTTCTAAGGCGTGCAGTTTCTTCAACCGTTTTGGTGGTACATTGTTGGCCGCTGAATCTGGTTTGGGTGACAAGCCGTCAGTAAGCGATGTAGTAGGTGTTGTGCGCGTTATGCTTAAAGCGTACGACGAAGGAAAATTAGACCGAGTATTCTTGGTATTCAATGACTTCGTTAACACCATGACACAGAAACCTGTGATCAATCAGTTATTGCCTTTGCCAAAGTCACAAGACGAAGAATATCAACATCGTTGGGACTACATCTACGAGCCAGATCCAAAAGAGATTTTGGAAGCACTAATGGTTCGTTACATTGAGTCTCAGGTGTATCAGGGTGTTGTAGAAAACGCAGCGTCAGAACAAGCTGCGCGAATGGTTGCCATGAAGGCAGCAACCGACAATGCCGGTAACCTTATTGATGAGTTACAACTGGTATATAACAAAGCGCGTCAAGCCGCAATCACTCAAGAAATTAGTGAGATTGTTGGCGGTGCCGCAGCGGTGTAGGCAAAGGTTTAAAAGAGATAACGAGGACAAATTATGAGTCAAGGTAAGGTCGTCCAAATCATTGGCGCCGTTGTGGACATTGAGTTTCCACAAGATGCGGTTCCAAGAGTTTATGACGCACTACGAGTTACCGAAGGTGACTTGTCAGGTCTAACCCTGGAAGTGCAACAGCAATTAGGTGGCGGTGTTGTTCGTGGCATCGCACTAGGTACTACTGACGGACTAAAACGTGGTCTTACAGTAGAAAATACCGGTAATCCAATCATGGTTCCAGTTGGTACGAAGACACTAGGTCGTATCATGGACGTATTGGGTAACCCAATCGACGAAGCTGGCCCAATTGGTGAAGAAGAGCGTATGTCTATTCACCGTGAAGCGCCTAGCTACGAAGATCAGTCTAGCTCGGTAGAACTACTAGAAACTGGTATCAAAGTAATCGACTTGGTTTGTCCATTCGCTAAGGGTGGTAAAGTTGGTCTATTCGGTGGTGCGGGTGTAGGTAAAACCGTAAACATGATGGAGCTTATCCGTAACATCGCAATCGAGCACAGCGGTTTCTCTGTATTCGCAGGTGTTGGTGAGCGTACTCGTGAGGGTAACGACTTCTATCACGAAATGAACGAATCAAACGTACTTGATAAAGTATCGCTTGTATACGGTCAGATGAACGAGCCACCAGGTAACCGTCTACGTGTTGCACTAACTGGTCTAACAATGGCTGAGAAGTTCCGTGACGAAGGCCGTGATGTACTATTCTTCGTAGATAACATCTATCGTTATACCCTAGCAGGTACTGAAGTATCAGCACTTCTAGGTCGTATGCCATCTGCGGTAGGTTACCAGCCTACTCTTGCAGAAGAGATGGGTGTACTTCAGGAACGTATCACGTCAACGAAGACTGGTTCAATCACTTCAATCCAAGCGGTATACGTACCTGCGGATGACTTGACTGACCCATCTCCAGCGACAACCTTTGCTCACTTGGATGCAACGGTAGTACTTTCTCGTGATATCGCGTCTCTTGGTATCTACCCTGCGGTAGACCCACTAGATTCAACGTCTCGTCAGCTAGACCCGCTAGTAATCGGTCAAGAGCACTATGACGTAGCACGTGGCGTACAGACTGTTCTTCAGCGTTATAAAGAGCTGAAAGACATCATCGCGATCCTTGGTATGGACGAACTATCTGAAGAAGACAAGCAAGTGGTATCACGTGCTCGTAAGATTCAGCGTTTCCTATCTCAGCCGTTCTTCGTAGCAGAAGTATTCACCGGTGCACCTGGTAAATACGTATCGCTTAAAGACACAATCAGTGGTTTTAAAGGCATTCTAGACGGTGAGTATGATCACCTTCCAGAGCAAGCCTTCTACATGGTTGGTTCTATCGACGAAGCGCTAGAGAAAGCCAAGAAAGCATAATGGTGAGGCTAGCGATAGCTAGCCCCATACAGTGCTAACGTACCTAATCAGGAGGTTCACATGGCAATGACAGTACATTTGGACGTAGTAAGCGCAGAGAAACAAATTTTCTCTGGTCTTGTTGAAACGATTCAAGTGACAGGTAGCGAAGGTGAGCTGGGTATTCACCCAGGACACGCGCCACTTATCTCTGCTATTAAACCTGGTATGGTGCGTTTGGTTAAACAGCACGGTGAAGAAGAAGTAATCTATGTTGCTGGTGGTGTACTAGAAGTACAACCTGGCAACGTCACCGTTCTAGCTGACACTGCGGTTCGAGCTGAAGATCTTGACGAGCAGGCGGCACAAGAAGCCAAACGACGTGCAGAAGAGCACATCGCCAACCCAGGCGCTGACTTTAATTACGCTGAAGCCGCTCATGAGCTGGCAGAGGCAATTGCACAACTTCGCCTTATTCAGAAGTTACGCAAATAAGCGAGCAGCTATTATTATAAAAACCCGCCTTTTGGCGGGTTTTTTGTTGGTCGTTTGAAAAGTAGGCATTCATAGTTTGTTACGCTTATTTCTATTGCTATATGACATGCTAATGACTTATGGTTAGTGGGTTTTTAGCACAGATTTGGCTGTAGGGTTCAGATACAAGCAGCAAACTACGTAAAGATTAATAATGAAGTTTAGTTCTTATTCAAATACAGATAGAGGGTCATCCGCTGGACTCTTTCCCCTGCTTACTTCGTTAGTACTCTTGATGATTCATTTTTTAACCGGCGCACTTGACTGGCCCGCCGCTGGTGATATCAGAGCGCAACGCGACTTTAACTCAGCTATCGGGATGTCTGCACTTACCGGTTACTTTTGGTTTGCATTACGACTGATGCAGCAAAACGTTGCAAGTACGTTAGTATCGCTGTTGGTGAGAGCAAATAGGCTGAGTCATTTTACGTCACATCGCGACAAACTCACCGCTCATTTTAAACACCAAATTTTCAACGCAATGATTTTGTCCATTATGATCACTGTGGTGTATTGTGTGTTTGAAGGGTTGATCTCCGTAAAGCAAGAGTTGCACGTACTCATGCTAACCGCAACAGCTGTGCCCTTTTGGTTTATCGCGTTGTTGTTTTTATTCCAAATGTCGTCCAACATCAATTATCTGAAAAACAACGTTATGCCTTCTATTGAGGCGAATAGCGATAGGCTTAATTCACTGTCAGCCATCCTCAGTTTAGGGACTACAAATAGCATTTTTGCCGTTGGTGCCCTCGCTATTTTTCCCATTTTTTGGCTCAAAAAAGATATTCCCATCATTGATGTGTTAGTTGTATCGTCGTTTACCGCTACAGTCCTAATATTCCTTTTTTTACCCGTTATTAAACTTAGACGTTCTTTAGAAAGTGAACAAAATAAACTGCTTAATGAACTAGAAAATGACATTGCAGAAGGTATCAGGCAGTGTGCACTTGATAACGACAGTGGTTTTGGAAAAAACATTGAGCAAATGGAAAGTGAGAAAGAGACACTATCGAGTTATCGATTCAGAGCATTTTCTCCTCGAGACAAAGCCAGAATAGCGGCGTGTATTACGTTGATCCCCGTTTCCTGGCTGGTGTTATTGTTGACTGAGTGGTTAATTCATCTCACCTACTATTAAACTCGCACCCTTTATACTGCTTTAAATTTGACCAAACCTTCTCTACTATAAAATTCAAAATTTAATTAATGAGACTTTTCACGTGAGAATTTATGGAGATAAGCGGTCAGGCAACTGCTACAAACTCGAATTATTGCTATCCCTGTTAGGTAAAAGCTGTGAATGGGTTGACGTAGATATTCTCAAAGGTGAAACACGCACTTCCGCGTTCTTAGAAAAGTCACCCAACGGAAAGATCCCTATTCTTGAGCTTGATGACGGCCGCGTGTTATCAGAGTCCAATGCAATCATGCACTATTTAGCCTCCAATACGCCGCTGTTGCCTTCTACGCCCTATACCTATGCCCAAGTACTACAATGGCAGTTCTTTGAGCAGTACAGCCATGAGCCTTATATCGCGGTAGCACGGTACATTAATTTATATCTTGGTCTGCCCGATGATAAACGCGCCGAGTTTGAGTCAAAGCAAGCAGGCGGCTATCGAGCGTTGGAAGTCATGGAAAAGCAACTTAAACAAACGCCTTTCCTCATTGGTGATACGTTGAGTCTTGCAGACATTTCTCTATTTGCTTATACCCATGTAGCGCATGAAGGGGGCTTCGACTTATCAGCATACCCTGCTATTCGAAATTGGATTGGCTTGGTAAAAGAGCAACAAGGCTTTATTGCAATGCAATAGCGTTACTCTATAGGCCTGTATGTGACGCCAATAGCACTATTTCTGGGGTTCTCTTAAATGTGCTTTAGGTGCTTGCCATTTACTCTGCATTGCGTGCTGGAGTGCATGGAGCGCAGAAAGGTCTTTTTGTTCCAACAACGACAAGCTATAGGCCGTTGCTTCAAGTGTAGAAAGCGCATGAGCTAACGATGTGTGCCTAATGACATAGTCTGAGTACGGAGCATTGGAAAAGTGAACCGCACGTAATGCTTGTAACCAAGGATTCTGCTTTACTATGCCAAATGCTTGTTTCCAACTACCATCGATCAATACGATGGTACTTATGTCTTTTCTATCAACTTTTGATAGTGCCTCTATAGATTGACTGGTTTCACTGGGATAAACCAACAACGTAGAAGCGGCATCGCATGATGTGGCTAATGCATGCATGGCTTGACTATCGTTAGCATGAATAATGCGAGTGGATGGTATACTCAAGGCTACCAGCTTTGCGGTGTTTTTGGCATGCGTCGCTTCTTTTGGGTGCTGAATAATAATCACCTGTAAAGCGGTTTGAATAATGCGAATATGCTCACAAAGGCAAGTTTTTTTGGGATAGTGACAATGGGGGCAGAATTCGCGCATGTCCTATTCTTAATGTCGTTCACATGAAGGTAATGATACCTATGGTCAATCCAGACGTATACCAACGCGTTGAAAAAACATTACGGGTTGTTCCACGTGGTGTAGTGGTAAGTTACGGACAGCTTGCTGACTTAAGTGGCTTACCCGGCAGGCCAAGGCTTATAGGAAAGTGCTTACAAGAATTAAAAGGCGAGCACAATTGGCATCGCGTAGTACGTGCTGACGGTAAAATAGCATTTCCTTCTGGTTCAGATAAAGCCCACGAGCAGCGAGAGCGATTGTTAATCGAAGGCGTCATTGTTAAAAACAATCGTATAAGCATGCAGAAATTCGGATGGCGACCTGATTTACACACTATACTTACAGAACTAACGTATTAACGCGACGAAAAGCGCCGCTTGGCGTACCTTTCTTATTGATATAACAACTAAGTAAACCGCAGTATGTTACAGAAAATCACAATAGATCAGCTTAAGCCAGGTATGTTTGTTCATCAAATTGTAGAGCAAAAAGGCAAGCTATCGATAACGAATCAGGGGCGGGTAACGTCCGACGCGATTATCAATACATTAAAAAAGCGTGGTGTAAAAACCTTAGTTATCGATACTGATAAAGCATTCAATCCAAATAGTAATGCAGATAGTAGTACAGGTGCTGTTGCGTCACCTAGCGCGGTAAAGCAAACCGCAAGCAAATCGGTGAGTTTTGATACCGAGTTGGCACGTGCTGTTAAATTGCACGAACAGGGCAAGGCCATTCAACATGCGCTTCAAAAGAATCTTCAAAAAGAAATGCCCTTTGATGGAAGCATTCCAAAGGCGTTCTCTAGCAAACTTGTCGAATCGGTTGAACGCAATCCTGATGCATTGTTGTGTTTAACGAAAATACGCGAAAAAGACGATTATTTGCTAGAGCACTCATTAAACGTAGCTATTTTATTGGCTAACTTTGCCAAACACTTAGGGATGACAGATAACGAGGTCAATGAACTATCCTATGCGGGATTTCTTCATGATCTTGGCAAAATAATGATTCCAGACGAGATATTGCATAAACCCGGTCGACTAACCGATGAAGAAATGGACATCATGAAAGGGCACGTTCAGCATGGCGTCGACCATTTACTTGAGACAGATATCCAACCACACCTTATTCAAGCCGTTGCTGAGCATCATGAGCGGCTAGATGGTCTTGGCTACCCTCAAGGAAAGAAAGGCGATGAAATAAGCATGGCTGGAAGAATGCTGGCTATTGCTGATATGTATGACGCGTTAACCGCGGATAGAGTTTACAAATCAGGAATGTCGAGCCAAAAAGCTTTTTCTATTTTGATGAGTGAAGCCCCTACTCGTCTTGATATGTATCTCGTACAGCAATTTATTAAGTGTTTAGGTATCTATCCAGTAGGCAGTTTAGTACTGCTTTCAAACGAGCGGCTCGCCATGGTTATGCATCAAAACGATTCGCCACTTACCCCTGAGGTAAAGGTATTTTACTCAGTTAAGCAAGGCCACTACTTAACGCCAAAAGATGTTGATCTAAAAACCGATAAGTCTTTGACTATTGTTAAGGCAATAACCGCGTCAGATTACAATATCGACATCAATGCGTTCTTTGAACGTTCCGTGTATGTGTGATGAGCCCAATATTACCTTGATGTCGGTAAAAAGATACACGTTGTCTCTTTGACTTTGTAGGTTTTACACTCACAACGCTTTTATTACTGAGTGGCAATGACGGAGTTGTACGTATTTTTGTTAACCCTGTATTCAGGTTTCTCATAGTAGAGTAAACACAAACAACAGCGATGTTGCCTAGTCCACACTTAAAGGCGAACGTGTATCTTCTTTTACAAGGAGATATCTCGACTATTCAATCAGGCAAATGTAGTCGTTGTAATCTCTGGAATGTATTTTGCTGTACTAACCAATAACCGTAATGAAAATTACAAAAAGTTTTGAATTGTGTTTGAAATTAAATACCACATATCTTTAACTTCAACGCATGTGGCTCGTTTTACGAGATAAGAGGACGTTATGAAAAAGACACTAGCTGTAGGATTAATCGCTGCTTCACTAACAGTAGCGGGTTGCGCAAATAACCCGAACAACACACAAAAAGGTGCTGCAATTGGTGCTGTGCTTGGCGCAATACTGGGTAAAGCGACTGGTGACCATGATAAAAGCCGTTATGCATGGGGAGCTGCCGTAGGTGCCATTGCCGGTGGTGCGATCGGTAACTACATGGACAAACAGGAAGAAGAGCTTCGCAATGAGTTGTCTGATACAGGTGTTCAAGTAGTACGTGAAGGCGATAACCTTCGCCTTATCATGCCAGGTGATATTACCTTCGCTACTGACAGTTCTAATATAAGCCCTAATTTTAATCCTGTACTTCAGGATGTGGCTAAAGTGGTCAATAACTATGAGAAGACTGTGCTGTTAATTAAAGGGCATACGGATGACACTGGTGCTGAGCAATATAACCAATCGCTATCTGAACGTCGTGCAGGGGCTGTGAAAAACCTACTGATCAACTATTCGGTAAATCCAACGCGGATCACCACGGTCGGCATGGGTGAATACTCACCTAAAGTGCCTAACAATAGTGCTGCAAACCGTTCAATGAACCGTCGTGTTGAAATGGAAATTCAACCGCTTACTCAATCAAATACGTAAAAGCATTGATAGCAAAAAATTAGTGCCACCTGCGGGTGGCATTATTATTTGTTCGCTTGTTTAATTAGGTCAGCGACATCATCTGCGATGCTGTTAGGTACAGGTATTGTGAGGTGATACTGACTTATCTTCCACGTATCGCCAACCTTGATAAGCACGCCAGTGCCACGGGTCTCTCCTAAACTTTCATTGTCGAGAAGTTCGTCAAACCACGCCACATTGTTATCTGGCGAAAAGTAAATGTGTCTATCTCTTGGGTGATAAGTCCACCCCGTGCCTTTGTCAAAGTGGGGCTTTGCGTAAGCTTTAAACTCATCCACGCTCCATACTTCAGAGGCGTCTGTACCAATAAACACAGCATTGTCACTGTACAAATCGAAATATCCATCAAAATTTGCGGTAGCTGCCATGTGGTGAAGGTTGTCTATTACTGAACCTACTTTGCGAGCATCATCATTGGCAAAGGCACTGGCCGTCCAGAGTATGCAGGTAAGATATAAAATAATAGTGCGCATCGTTTTCCTATTAAGAGCTTGTTTGTTACTGGCTAACGTCTACATAGTCGGTCAAACGGTCTACAATAATGTTTCACATGAAACAGTTTTTACTCGTACTTAGTCGTGGATTCTCTTAGCACGAGTGATGGTGAAAATAGCCGATTGATTTCATGCTTTTGGCCATACACTTTGTTTAGTATGAATTTGGCAGAGGTCTCAGCCATTTCAGCAACTGGGTTACTCACTGTGGTCAAACGAGGAAATACGTGATGTGCAAATACCACATCGTCAAACCCTACAATGGACAAGTCGTGAGGTAGACTCATGCCAAGATCTCTGGCGCAGCTAATAGCCCCTGACGCCATCCAGTCATTTGCGCACACCAGTGCCGAAAAAGTCATATCACGAGCCAACAGCTCTAACAATCCGATTTTTCCGCCGTCTTCCTGGTAATCGCCGTTATAGATAAGCTGAGAATTTACTGCAATACCTGCTTCGTTAAGCGCCCGTTTATGACCTTCAAGACGCTGCATCGCATCCGCTTTATCTGTCGGGCCTGAAATGTAGGCAATATGCTTATGACCAAGTTCCAGTAAATGGCGGGTGGCCAAATAGCCCCCTTTCTCATTGTCTAAAACAGTGCACGCTTCTTCAATACCCTCAACTTGCCTGTTAACCAACGCAATGGGGAGCTTTTTACTGTTAAGCTCAAGAAGGTATTCATCGGATAGCGCTTCAGCGTGCATGATAAGTGCATCACAGTTTCGGCTTATTAGAAATTCCACAGCATCTTGTTCGGTAGCCAGACAATTTTTTCCTACCGTAATAATGACGTGCTTATCCGCTGCACGACAAGTTGATTCCACCGCTTGCATTAAGTCGCCAAAAAAGGGCGCATTTAACTCAGGTACAAGTACGCCAATACTGTCTGTTCTATTATTCGCTAGTGAGCGGGCAACTGAATTAGGGCGATAATTGAGGTCTGCAACCGCCTTATCAACCTTTGCCTTTAAAGCAGGGTTTACCGTCGACTTACCGTTTAATACTCGCGAGACCGTGGATAGTGATACTCCTGCCCTTTCTGCAACTTGATAAATGGTAGCCACGCCGATAAAACCTCAATGTTTTAATTATTTTGATAATGCTTAACTGCATTATGCCGCTATTGGCGCTTGTTCGCTACGTCGAGTGCGTAACGCAACGGTAACTTCCTGCTGTTTCTTGTCATCTAACGGGTAAAACCCTATAAGAAGCGCACCTGCAAAACCAAAACAAGCAGGTATCCAGCTCATCAGTGCTTGCATGCCTGGTAGCGTCTGTTCGATTGTTGAGGCATCTAAGCCATTGTAGCCATAGCTTCCTAAAACCAGCAAAACAAGTGCCCCTGCAAAACCGCCACCAGTCTTTTGTACAAACGACCCTGCCGAATAAACAAGACCTGTCGCCCTTCTACCTGTACGGTATTCGCTGTAATCTGCTGAATCTCCAAGCATTGAAAAGAAAAGTGTGGGTAAAATCGCAGCAAAGAACTCTGCACTACAGCCCAAAGTAAATATGCCAATAACGCTTCCTTGAGGAACAAAATAGATAGCACAGGTAAGCAAACTACTCACAACGAGTGAGAGAATAAATAAGCGTTTTCGACCGAAAAGGCTGGCAAGCTTTGGTGTAGCCAGCGCACCTAAAATAGACACGACTAGTAAGCCGATAAAGAAGTATCCCGTTAAGAGCTCGCTGTTCATGTAGTACTTAAAATAGTAGGCAATAACACCATACTTAATACCGTTAAACATCATAGTCAGAAACCCCATACCTAAAAGGATGAGCCAGGGTTTATTTGATAACAAATCAATAATGTCTTGTTGTGTTCGACTACGTCTTGTTGACTTGTTATTGAGTAGTTGCCTAACGACTAATACGCTAACCAGCATGGCTAATATGAAAATACCACCAGTAATTAAATTTCTAAAATAGAAGAATGCGGTAATGGCACCAAGAGGTATGAGTATCAGCGGGAGTTGTTTTATTAAGTCTTTGAGCTCTTGTGCTAACGTGTTGGTGTGCCTATTTGAGTCGGCAGTGAGAGAAGATTGCGAAGATTGCAATGTTACGCGCTCTTTGGTGGTTACGACGGTAACCGTCATTAGAAGCATAAGTAATAGAGCAAATAGCCACATTGTGTATTGATACCCTAGTGCGTTTTGTCCTTGCCCTAGCCACTCTACCAACATGGGTAAGCAACCCATTACAAGTAATCCACCTAGAAAAGCACCAGCAAACCGATAGCCAGACAAACTCGTGCGCTCACTATCATCGCTTGTCATAACGCCCATTAATGCAGAGTAAGGCACATTGTTTACGGTATAGGCCAAGGTAAGCCCGATATACGTCAGATAGGCGTAGATGAGCTTTCCTTCATAGGAAAAGTCTGGCGTTGTAAAACAGAGCACCATGAAAAGCCCTAAAAATGGGGTTGAACCTAAGATCCACGGCCTGAATTTTCCCATTTTCGTATTGGTTCTGTCAGCTATCATGCCCATGATGATATCAGTCACACCATCAGACAGTCTTACCACAAGAAATAACATCGCAGCCGCCGCTGCAGTAATACCAAAAGTATCTGTGTAAAATACAGCTAGGTAGGCGAGCGCACCTCGCCAAACTAAGTTAGCAGCGGCATCGCCTGCGCCATAGCCTAATTTTTCTTTTAGAGTCAGTTTGTATTCCATGTGATGTCTCCACTGCCCATTTATTTGTTTCGGCTTGCAATAAGCTTTTTGTAGGCCAGCGCACTTTGCTTCAAGGTACGCTTTTGCGTGTTAAAGTCGACATGTACTAGGCCGAATCGCTTTTCATAACCTTCTGCCCATTCGAAGTTATCTAAAAGGCTCCATGCAAAGTAACCACTTACTTCAACACCTTCTTTCATGGCTTTATCGACCATGTTTAGATGATGGTGGTAATAGGAAATTCGGTCGGTGTCATTCACAACACCTTGTTCTATCACATCCTTCATTGCAGCACCATTTTCGGTGATAAAAACAGGCGGCAACACATATCTCTTGTGAAGCGATGTCAATAAATCATGAAGCGCTTGAGGATATATTTCCCAACCAATGTCCGTTAAAGGCCCCCGGTGACTATGCTCAAAAAATAATGTGTCTTTGTCTTTTGGGGCGGAATAATGCAAACGCGTGTAGAAATTAATACCAATAAAGTCGATGGGCTGACAAATAAGCGCCATGTCGCCTTCTTCAATGGGTGGTCTATCTTGTATAGGGAGTAAGTGAAGAACATCAGGATAAGCTCCTTCCATTACAGGCTGCATGTACCATTGATTAATGTATTCATCGGCGACACGGGTCGCGTGCTTATCCGCATCGCTATCGGTATTTGGATAACAAGGTGTAAAATTTAGTACAATACCGGCTTTGCAATTAGGTACATTGCGGCGCAGTACTTTCATTCCTAAGCCGTGTGCAAGCAAAATGTGGTGTGCAGCTGTGCGTCCATTTGCGCGGCCTACTCTTCCCGGTGCATGTACGCCTATTTCATACCCTAGATAGGCGCTACAAAAAGGTTCATTGAAAGTGGCGTATGAATACACCCTTGTGCCCAGTACAGTGGTAATCTTATCGACGTAGTTTTCAAACGCATACGCTGTTTGTCTGAACAACCACCCGCCCTTATCCTCCAAATATTGAGGAAGATCCCAATGATATAGTGTGACAAAGGGTTTTATTCCCTTCGCGTTTAACGCATCAATAAGTGTCGAGTAGAACTTCACACCCTTTTCAATTAATTCGCCTTCCTCGTCAATGACTCTGGGCCACGAGATTGACAACCGGTACGCGTCCACGCCCAAGTCGACTAGTATGTCGAGGTCTTCTTCCCAGCGATTTATATGATCGCAGGCAATGGCACCATTTGAACTATCAGCTATTGCTCCGGGGCGCTCACAAAATGTGTCCCAGATACATTCCAAACGATTTTCAATATCGCCCTCTATTTGGAAACTCGAGGTTGCTGATCCGAATATAAAATCTTTACTTAAAAGCGGACTGTTAGCGGGAAGCGTGATGCTGTTCATTTGTTAAACCCTAGTTTCTGTTCTTCTTTTTCCATCTAAGCCAATGAAGGAGAACTGCTCTTCAACGGTAACCTGCCGAATTTATAGCACATGAAACACTTAATGAGAAAGCGCTTTCTCAAATGTTTTTAATTTATTTGTTAATTAGCCAATAATATTTGTGGATTTCTTCTACTTTAGTTTTATGAGTATTATTAACTTAATTTGTTGATATAATTGATTTAGTTTTGATTCTGCCTGTTTTTATTCTGACTTCTGTGAACTAAATGTAAAAAATGTGTTGATCTGGCGAGGGTGTTGGATTACCTTTGAGAAAGCGCTTTCTTTTGTCCGGGCTTCGTTGTTTCTCTTTGAGAAAGCCCTTTCTCGGAGCGCTAGGGATCAGCAACAAACAAAAGCACACTGAAAGAGAGATTGACTGTGAAACTAATAACACCGCATAAAACCAAAGTCGCAGCGAGTTTGTCCCTTATCCTTGGGACAGGATTAACAGCGCCGCTTATGGCACAAGAAACGTCGGACAACGATAATATTGAAGTTATCCAAGTATCGGGAATTAGAGGTAGTGTCCAAGAGTCAATGGGAATTAAGCGTGACTCTGCAGGGGTCGTAGATGCCATATCTGCTGAAGATATTGGTAAATTCCCAGACACCAACTTAGCGGAATCACTCCAACGTATTACAGGTATTTCAATTAACCGTAATAATGGTGAAGGTAGCCAAGTAACAGCACGTGGCTTTGGACCAGATTTCAATATGGTCACATTAAATGGCAGGACAATGCCAGGTTCTGCATTGCCTGGCGGTGGTGGCACTCCCAATTCTCGAGCGTTTGAGTTTTCAGATCTTGCGTCAGAGAGCATCAGAGCAGTAGAAGTGTATAAAACTGGCCGAGCAAGTATTGCAACTGGTGGTATTGGTGCGACGGTTAATATTAAAACGGCGCGTCCTTTTAGCGCAGCTGAATCAGGTTTAACTGCCAGTGTAGGTGCCAAAGCACTGCATGATACTACTAATCGTGTAGGCGATGATGTAACGCCTGAAATGTCAGGCTTTATTAACTACTTAAATGACGATCGAAATTTTGGTTTCACTTTCACCGGTTCTTTCCAACAGCGTGATAGTGCTGCACAAGGTGCTTTCGTAAACCAATGGCGCGTTAATGAATTCGATGGCACTGTGCCACAATCACCAGACCCTGCTAATCCAGCAAGTGGCGACCCAGTGGTTCTAAACAACGCTCCGGCATTAGGGCAGCTTTTTGCTATTCCCTCAGACCTTCGTTATTACATGGCTGATAGAGAGCGTGAAAGAACCAACGCACAACTTACTTTCCAGTACGCTCCATCAGAAAAAGTGACTGCAACTCTAGATTATACGTACTCACGCCAAGACTTATATGAGGCGCGAGCTGAACAGTCTATTTGGATGGATGATCGCTACTTTGCAGAGCTGACTTTTGATGATGAGACAGTAAAAACACCTGTGATGATCTCGCAGGAGCGCCGCGATTTACTTCCGCGCGACTTAGGCTTAGCCCTTCAAGAACTAAATCAAGTGAATGAGAATAAGTCTATCGGTTTGAACATCGAATACTTTGTTAATGATGATTTAACACTTGTCTTTGATGTGCACAACTCAACGGCAGAGGGTCGTCCAGACGCGCCTTACGGTACTTGGACTAACTTGGGGCTAGGTGCCAACGTAGTAAGAGGTCAAGGTGTAGACTTTACGGGTGAATTCCCCATTATGTTCGTTGATTTTGATGATGTAGCACGCGACAACCTAAATGGTAACGGCGCTCTTGATCAAGATGATGTAGGTACCTCTATTCTTGATATGAATTTCTCATCTCAAGATACCGAAATAACACAAGCGCGAATTGACGGTAGCTATGCAATGGATACGGGCAGCATCAATTTTGGTATTGAATCTCGCTCTATGGAAAGTACGTCATTACAATCACTTACGCGTCATACTATGGGTAACTGGGGTATTGAAAACCCAGGCGAGTTGCCTGCAGGCTCTCTAACGCCACTTGACCTTGCCAGTGAATTTAGTGACTTCAATACTGACGGTATGTTTTCTCAGGGCTTTACAGGTAGCGTTGCTCAGATTGGCGCGTTCGCCGCGCAAGAGTACGGCTTTGACTTTTTAGCCAACAACCCATTTGCAACAAACCGGACCATTGAAGAAGATATTACTGCGGTGTACTTCGAACTCGATTTATCCGGTGAGCTCAATGGCATGGAGTATAACCTACTCACTGGCGTTCGATATGAGAATACCGACGTGACCTCTATTGCCAACATTAGCTTACCAAGCGGCATTGCGTGGGAAGGTAATAATGACTTTAACGTGCGTTTTGGTAGCGATATGGAAGATGTGGCTGTAGAAGCCAGTTACGATCACGTGTTGCCAGCACTCGACTTTGATATTGAAGTGGTGGAAAACGTTATTGCCCGCTTCTCGTATAGCAAAACTATTGCCCGACCGACCTACAATAACTTAAGCGCTGCTGCATCAGTATCGCCACAAAGTGGACCTACGCTACTAAGCGATAGTATTACTGCAACGGCTAGTTCGGGTAACCCGTCACTGATACCACTTGAATCTGATAACGTAGACTTATCACTAGAATACTATTTCGACGAAACGAGCTATGTGTCAGTAGGCTTCTATGATAAGCGGGTTAAAAACTTTATCGGTAACGAGCAAGTAGAAGAGAGCGTATTTGGTCTTCGCGATGTCACTGCTGGTCCTAGAGCACAACAAGCTCGCGCTGAGCTAGAGGCGCGTGGGATCCCAGTGAATGATACGTCGCTATTTAACATGGTTGCGGCTATTGAGAACGGCATCGATTACAACTCGCTTACCGATGAACAATTCGAACAACAGTTTGATGTGTTACCGAATAGTGATGATCCACTGATTACCTTTATCAATTCAAAGCCTGTTAATAACAAAGCGGCGAATATCTACGGTTTCGAACTTGCGGCACAGCACTTCTTTGGTGACAGCGGATTCGGTGTACTTGCAAACTACACCACGGTAACGGGGGATATCGGCTTTGATAATGATGCAAACCCATCAATCACTCAGTTTGCTCTTGTTGGGCTAAGCGATACGGCTAACTTAATCTTCATGTACGAAAAAGACGCGCTGCAAGCACGTGTTGCGTACAACTGGCGAGATAAATTCTTGGATACTACCTCTCAGTATATTAACGAGCCGGGTTACACCGAGTCTTATTCACAAATAGACTTTAGTGTGTCTTATGACGTGAATGAAGACCTTACTGTATCGCTTGAAGGTATTAATGTCACTGAAGAGAACATTCGCAGGCATGGAAGAACAAGCGCAATGCTATGGCAAATCGACGAGCTAGGTGCTCGATATGCCCTTGGAGTACGCTACAAGTTTTAAACTGTGGGGTGTGTTACCCGCTAGCATGTATTGGGTTGCGTGTTAGCGGGGCTTTTTACCCTAGGTAAACTTTGATAGTGTAATTTTAGTTTTATTTACGATGTAATTGTTATGGCGCAAGATGATGTAACCCAAGAGGTGAAAAACGTCGTCATCGTTGGTGGTGGAACGGCTGGATGGTTAGCTGCAGGCGTTTTAGCGTCAAAGCTTCATTCTTCAATTAACGTAACGTTAATTGAATCACCTAATATACCAACAATAGGTGTAGGTGAAGGCTCATGGCCATCATTGCGAGACACCCTTATCGATATTGGTATCAGCGAAAGTGATTTTTTAACGACGTGCTCTGCATCGTTCAAACAAGGTTCGTCCTTTGTAAACTGGCGAAACGCTACTGACAAACCGCATATTTACTACCACCCTTTTACCGTTCCAAATGGTTACAATGAACTTGATATTCACGCGTGCTGGCAAACCTTTGCAAAAGATGATGAATATCAAGATGCTTTTTCTTTGCAAGCTGCGCTATGCCACGCCGGACGAGCGCCCAAGCAGTTAAGTACCCCCGAATATGCCCATGTGCTGAATTATGGCTATCATTTTGATGCTTCAGCATTGGCGTTGTTGCTTAAAAAGCACTGTATTGAAAAGCTGAATGTGCACTATCAGCAAGCGCATATTGCACAGGTAAATACTTGCGATAATGGGTTTATTCAATTTGTTACGACAGGTGATGGGAATAGCATTAACGGCGATCTGTTTATTGACTGTTCTGGCCAGCAGGGAGTGCTTATTGATAAGCACTACAAAGTACCGTGGCAAAGTGTAGAGCACATGCTTATCAACAACAGAGCGGTGGCAGTACAAGTACCTTATGCAGAAAACGATAACGCTATTAGCAGCACCACAATCGCAACAGCGCAATCTAATGGGTGGACATGGGATATTGGCCTTCAGCACAGGCGCGGCATAGGGCTGGTATATGCTGATACATTAACTAGCGAAGAGGCTGCTATCGATACCTTGCTCAATCAGGTAAGCCTGCGCTACCCAAAGAATATTCACAAAAGCGATGTTAGAACGCTGCGTTTTTCACCCGGCTATCGACAGCAATTTTGGATTAAAAACTGTTTAAGTTTGGGCATGTCGTCCGGATTCGTTGAGCCACTTGAGGCATCTGCCATCGCTATGGTCGAGCTAGGTTTGCGCATGTTATGCGATGCGTTTCCACAAAACCGTAGACATATGGAACTTGTCGCAAAGCGTTACAATTCGCGTTTTACGTACCGCTGGCAGCGCGTTATTGATTTTCTAAAACTGCACTATGTCCTTAGCGATCGCACAGAGCCCTATTGGTTGGCACAACGCGAGCCGTTTAGTTTTCCTGATTCGCTTGAAGAGTTATTAGAGATTTGGCGTTACCAAAGCCCTTCTCGCTTAGATTTAATTGAAAATGAAGAAATCTTCCCCTCGGCAAGCTATCAATATGTTTTGTATGGCATGGGATTTAACACGGCAATGCCGGCTACTGCAATGACAGCAGAAACCGCTCGTAAAGCACAAGCATTACGAAATAAGCTAAAGCAAACTCAACAGGCTTATTTAGCAGGTCTACCCACTAACCGAGCGCTCCTAACCCAGCTTAGTGCGCAGTATTCAGAGGAACACGCACATGCCGCCATTAGATAGTGAAAGCACCACACAAGGGCAAGCGCATTTTGATTCTGTGCCAGACTCCTCAGCTATCCAGTCACCTGTAAAACAAGTAGTAATTGCAGGTGGTGGCACCGCGGGATGGATGGCGGCTACTGCCCTGTCGCGGTTATTAGGGAAATCGATATCAGTAACATTGGTTGAATCAAAAGATATTGGCATTGTAGGTGTGGGAGAGGCAACTATTCCCCCTATCCGCACCTTTCACAAGCTTCTCGGTATTGATGAAAAGGCTTTTATGCGTGCGACGCAAGCCACCTTTAAACTGGGTATTGAATTTCAAAACTGGCGCGAAAAATCTCATAGCTATATTCACTCATTCGGCATTACCGGCAGAGAGTGCTGGGCGGGTGAATTTCATCATTTTTGGTTACGAGCGAAAGACTATGGTTTTGCTGGTGAGTTCGGAGACTACTGCCCTGAATTGTTAGCAGCGAAACAAGGCAAGTTTGCTTCTTCCGATACTGCCCCGCTTAATTTCGCTTATCACTTCGATGCGGTGGCCTATGGACGATTCTTGAAACAACTTGCCATTGATGCGGGCGTGACGCATATCGAAGGTGATATCAATCGAGTACAGCAATGCCCAACGTCAGGTAATATCACGTCACTGAATCTTGCTGACAATAGTGAAATAAAAGGTGACTTCTTTATTGATTGTACAGGCTTTAAGGGGTTACTTATCGAAGAAACCTTGCACACAGGCTATGATGACTGGCGTCACTTCTTACTCTGCGATAGTGCAGTAGCCATGCAAACGTCGCTTACCCAGCCCCCATTGCCTTATACCAAAAGCATCGCTCATGAAGCGGGTTGGCAGTGGCAGATACCGTTACAAGAGAGAATGGGAAATGGTCTTGTGTATTGCAGTCGCTTTATGAGTGATGAAAAAGCGATAGCAACACTAAAAGCGCAGGTGTCGGGTGACCCTATTAACAGCCCTCGTGTTATTCGATTTACCCCTGGCAAGCGGCGCAAAGGTTGGAACAAAAACTGTGTGGCTTTGGGGTTAGCAAGTGGCTTTATCGAGCCGTTAGAATCTACAAGTATTCACCTAATTATGACGGGACTTGTGAGATTGATGCGGTTATTCCCATTTGACGGTGTTACGCAAAGTGCAATTGATGAGTACAACGCTAAATTTACCAGCGAGATGGACGCCATCCTCGATTTTATCGTCATGCATTATAAGGTAACGAACCGACACGATAGTCCGTTTTGGCAACAATGCCAGCGCATGGATATTCCCCAGTCGCTTACGCATAAATTACGTTTGTTTGAACAAACTGGCCGCGTGTTTCTTGACGATGGTGACATATTCCGCGTTGATTCTTGGACTCAAGTATTAATGGGGCAAGGCATGCTACCCAAGCAATATCATCGTGTTGCAGATGAAATGAGTGAGGCGGCATTAAAGCAATTTATGACAGGGTTAAAGCAGCAGGTCATGCAGCAGGTAGCGTCTTTACCTTCCCATGCGCAGTTTCTTGAGCACTATTTAAAATAAGGCTACGTCGTCAACGTTACTTTGCTTCTCGTTAACGAAAAAACAAAAAAATCAGCGTATAAACTGGACGAATTTAAAAACTACGACAACACTCAAAAAGCGAGACAGGGATTGTCACTGTTTGTTCTTACAAGAATTAAAGCTCACAAGGACAATACACACTATCTTTTTGAGAGAGCACATAATGCCTAAAAAATCACTTGCTTGGTTGTTGGTTGCAAGCGCCATGAGTTTATCTGCTGCGGCTGAAATTGCCGTCATTGTTCATCCTTCCAACTCTTCCGCTATAGATCCGGGCGTGGTAGAACGTCTGTATTTAGGAAAAAACAATCAATTCCCCGACGGTAGTGAAGCGTTGCCGATAAATATTGGCTCGGGCAGCTCCCTGGATAACTTTAACAGCAGTGTGCTGGGACGAAGCACGGCACAAGTGAAAAGTTATTGGTCGAAACAAATTTTTACTGGCAAAGGAACGCCTCCGAAAGAAGTTGGCAATGATGCTAGCGTTCTAGATTTAGTCGCGAATAACAAAAACGCAATTGGATACGTTGATGCTGCGCAAGTTTCAGACGGCGTAAAAGTAGTGTTTACAAAATAGGAGCGACACCATGAAATCTAATTTATTACGCTTAGCAGTACTGTTAACTGCTTCATCATTATCTTTATCGTCAATTGCCGCAGACAAAGTAAGAATTAATGGGTTTGGAAACGTGGTTGTTGGTGCCACTTCATCGGATGATACTTTTTTGGGTTATGACGATGATCCTGATTTTAGCAACGAAAGTTTGTTTGCTTTGCAGGTATCGTCAGATATTTCTGAAAAATTGTCTGCTACCGCTCAGGTACTAGGGCGAGGTAGCGAAGATTATGACGTTGATTTTGAATGGGCTTATCTAAGCTATAAAATTACACCATCGCTAACCTTAGTGGCGGGACGCTCTCGATTACCGCTGTTTACTTATTCTTCGTCGTTGGACGTTGGATATACATATCACTGGATTACTGCACCCGGTGTTGTGTATGACGTGCCATTTAACAACCTTGACGGCGTGAAGCTGTCGAAGACGGGTTATACAGGCGGCTGGGACTACATGTTCGATGTCGCTTTTGGGCAATTTAAAGGCACAACCCTTGGGGCGGACAATGTTGGTGACAATACCGTTTTGGTGTCAGCACAAGTGAGTAGCGAGACGCTAACACTACGCAGTGTTTTTGGCCGAACAACTAATACAATAGACCTTACCAAGTCTGCGAATGAAACAGCGCAGGCACTGGGTAACGGTTTTGATAGTTTAGAGGCACTAGGGTTTGTTGATTTGGCAGACTCGCTGCGGATTGAAGAGGATACCGGTGAATTTATCGGCTTCAGCCTAATGTACGATAATTTCGATTATTTCATTGGTGCTGAATACACAGAAATATCTGTAGATAATACCTTCGCCAACGATGACGAAGCATATTATGTCACCGTGGGCGCGCGCATTGGTAAATGGACGCCTGCACTCACTTATGAAAACTTCGAATCCTCTGGAGACGTTAAATATAGTGACAGTATTGCCGCTATCGCAGCTTCTGGCTTACCTGCCGATGTGGCCGGTGCGTTGACGGCACTTGCCATTGGCAGTCAGCAATCTCAATTGTCGGAATACTCCGTTGTTACCGCATCGCTTCGTTATGACATTACTGCGGGAATGGCAATTAAGGCTGACGTATCAAGACGTTCAGATGACGTGGATAGCAGCTTAGACGCGACACTGGCAAGAGTGGCGGTTAACTTCGTGTTTTAAGATGAAAGCTAGGGTGCCGTTTCATAGAGATGGCGCCTTAATTGTTGTCTAATATTCTGGATCTCAACTAAGCACAATGTTCAGAGTGCTCCGATAGCTCATTAAGCCAACCAGGTAACAACTAACTCAAGATGAATTCGCATTTTATATCTCTGCAATATTATTGGTGCTAGTCTCTGAGCAATTTAGAGAGAAGGGATACAAGGTCTAGCCGATTGTTTAATACTTTTACATTAACGTGTATGGTTTGAACCACTAAGGGAATAGAAATAGTACCAAATGAACCAATCAGGCATATACGAATTACTTATCACTAATTTAATTGCGGGACGTCTCAATCACGATAAGTTTTATATTGGTGAGCGTATTTTAGAGCAATCGGAGGCGGCAATCTGGTTGTCTCGTTTTTTGAGCCGAATTATTGAATATGCTATTAATTGCCTACCATCCGGAGATGACCAACTTCAGCGGCAAATTGAGTTGTCTAATCAACTAATTCTATGGCTTAAAGATAAACTGCGGGATGATGAGTTTTTTGATGAAAACTTGCTTGAAGGTCAGGGCAAAATACTCACAGCTCTATATGAAATAGAAAATCCCGTCGCCGCCGATCTTAAAAAGTACGTTGAAGATATTTTTCCGTTAACAGGCCTTACTCAAAGCGAGTTGTTTTGCGGCAGCAACGCTGGTCTGTCGTTAGAAAGCGAATTAAAACGTGAGATATTGTCGTCCGACACGATCTATTGGTTAGTGTCATTCATCAAGTGGGCTGGCATTCGAATATTTCGCAAAGAACTTGAAGAGTTTACGCGAAGTGGTCGTAAATTGAAGGTGATAACCACATCATACATGGGGGCAACAGATGCTAAAGCTGTTGAGTTCTTGGCATCATTACCAAATACGGAAGTTAAGCTTAGTTATAACACTCAGCGTGAGCGTTTACATGCAAAAAGCTATTTGTTTTTACGCAATACTGGTTTTAATACAGGGTATATTGGCTCCTCTAATCTCTCTCACTCTGCTTTAACCAATGGCTTAGAGTGGAATCTAAAAATCACCTCGCAAGAAATTCCGCATATTATTGACCGCTCAATTAATACGTTCGAAACCTATTGGAATTCTTCCGAATTTGAATTGTTTGACGGCGAATTAGAAGCGAAAGAGAAGCTATCCACCGCAATAAAACAAGCACGTATCGGTGACGGCATAAGTGAGCCATCGGCGCATTATTTTGAGATCAAACCATTTACTCATCAACAAGAGATCCTCGAACAACTTGACGTTGAGCGATCTTTACATAAGCGGTTCAAAAACTTAGTGGTTGCGGCTACGGGAACTGGAAAAACGTTAATATCGGCATTTGATTTTGCCCGCTTTTTAAAACAGAAGCCGAATGCCAAATTTTTATTTGTTGCTCATCGAGAAGAGATATTAAAGCAAGCGAGGTTGGCCTATAGAGGGGTGTTGAAAAGCGCTAGCTTTGGTGAGTTGTGGGTAGGCAATTTTAAACCAGAGCGTTATGAGCAACTGTTTGCGTCAGTGCAAACACTGAATAACCAACTCACCGATCTAAACTTATCCGCAGACTACTATGACTATATCGTTATAGATGAGGTGCATCATGTCGCTGCCAGTTCTTATCGAAGCATTTTAGCCAGATTTGGCCCGCAGATTCTACTTGGTTTAACTGCCACACCTGAAAGGCATGATGGCTCAAATATTCTTGATGATTTTTGCGGAGTCATCGCAGCGGAAATACGCTTGCCAGAAGCAATTAATCGTCGCCATTTATGCCCGTTTCAATATTTTGGTGTCGATGATGACACTGACCTTCGCAACATAAGTTGGAGCCGGGGGCGTTACGACATTGCACAGCTTACTAACCTGTATACTCATAATCAGCAACGAGTAGACAAAATATACCAAACCCTAAATGAGCTCATTACTTCGATAAGTAATATGCGCGCGTTGGCTTTCTGCGTGAGTAAAGAACACGCCGTATATATGCAGAATCAATTTACGCTCAAAGGCATTAAATGTGACTATTTAATCAGTGACAATAGCCAAGACCGGAGTCAAAAGCAGCAAGCTCTTCGAAGTGGTGCAATAAAGATTTTATTCGTTGTAGATATTTTCAATGAGGGTGTGGATATACCCGAAGTAGATACGCTGATGTTTTTGCGACCAACAGAAAGTTTGACGATCTTTTTGCAGCAATTAGGACGCGGCTTGCGTTTAGCCGATGATAAAGAAGTTTGTACTGTGTTGGATTTCGTAGGGAACGCCAATGCTGATTATGATTTTGCCCTTAAATTTCGTGCGCTGGTGGGAAAAACCGATGGCGCGATTAGCGATGAAATAAAAAATGGTTTTCCTCACGCGCCGTTAGGATGTCGAATAGAACTATCAAAACAAACTCAAGAGGTAGTGCTGCGCAACATTCAAAATGCGACGTTGAGCAAACAGCGATTAGTAGGGTTAGCACATTCGTTTTCTCGCGACTCAACCTTGGAAATGAACTTGGCAAATTTCATCAAGGTTTACCCACAAGTTCACTTAGAAGCCCTATATAAAAAACTAAGCTGGACTGAACTTTGTTTAGAGGCAGGTTTTTTAAATGATGCTGATCCTGACCTTGTTCGTAACTTTGCTCGAATGATAAAGACAAGGTTGTTAGCGTGCGATGATCATGAGTATCTGAAAAGCTTAAAACGCTTCGCGACTGACGGTTCGATAACTTCAAATCGGCACCAACTTATGTTGCATTATGATTTCTGGCAACAAGCTGGTGAAAAGTTAGGTTTCCAAGATATAAACGACAGTTTAAACCGACTTGGGCATCGGTGGTTAAAATCGGAACTAGCGAGTTTAATCACTTTGCTAATTGACCGTATACATCATAAACAAGAAACAATGCCAATGATGGGCAAACACCCGATAAGACTTCATGCTAGATATGTAAGAGAGCAGATACTAGTCGGTTTTGGTGCAGCCACATTTGAGAAGCAGCCAAATTCAAGAGAAGGTGTATTCAATATTAGAGAGCAAAATATCGAATTGTTGTTTGTCACCTTGAATAAAAATGATAAACAGTTTTCACCAACTACTATGTATCACGATTATGCGATAAATGAAGATCTCTTTCACTGGCAAAGCCAAAACTCAGCAAGGCCCGATCGGGGTAAAGGGTTAGAATATGTAACCCACAAAGAAAAAGGCAAACGTTTGTTCCTCTTTGTTCGGGAGCAATCTAAGGACGAATTCGGCAGAACTATGGGGTTCGTTAATTTCGGTGAAATTGACTATGTATCACATACGGGCAGCCAACCGATGAACGTTACTTGGAAGTTGCGTAATTCCATGCCGGCATTTATGTGGAAACAGGCAGCTAAATTGGCAATGGCTTAGTCGTTACATAGCACTGCGCAATCAGCAAGCTTCGTACCCACTGCTGTGCTAATTACATTCCAATAATTAATTTTTATATGTGATTTATTGAGTGGGATCACAATGAGAAAAGAACGTCATAGGCTTTTTACCTCTGAAACTGTAGTTCATATTTTCTTTAACACATGTCTCCACGAACGCCCTATATTATCGAGTAATTTATATTTCTCGTTCATACATGGCTACAATAATATCCAATTCATGTTCTATTTGGCTATAATGGATATAGTTGTATCCATTTGAGTGTTGCAGATGAATCTTACCTTACTTGATGACACTGATGTAAGCCAAGCCTATGCGGCTTATTTGCGTGGGCTACGCCACCAAGCAAAGCTGTCACGCGCTGCGTTGGCAGAGCGAAGCTGCGTACCTGCGGCCACCATTAAGAAATTCGAGTTGACTGGGCAAATTTCATTTCGCCAATTGCTGTTGCTTTGGCAGACCCTCGACTCATTGGATAGGCTCTATCAACTCACACAACCCAGCAACGAGCGCGCCACTATACCCTCTAGTATTGATGAGGTGCTAAAAGATGAGTTTTAAACCCATTCAAAAACTCACTGTAACTCGTACGTTAAGTTCAGGTGAGCAGGTTGCTGTAGGTATCTTGGCGCAGAATCGGCAAGGCGTTTTTTTCCAGTATGCAGACAGCTATTTGCAACAGCTTGGCAATTTATCACCTTTTACTATCCAGTCGAGTACACAAGTTCAAGCCGCACCTAAAGCGCCGCATCAAGGTGTACATGGCGTATTTGGTGATTGTTTGCCCGATGGCTGGGGTATGTTTTTACAAGATCGTATTTTCAGGCAAAAGGGCATCCTACCCAATCAATTAACGGCGATGGATAGGCTGGCCTTTGTGGGTGATAAAGGCATGGGAGCATTGTCTTTTTCTCCGGTGTCTGAGTTTTCAGCCACCACGCACGCGGATATTGATTTAGCGACGTTAGGCTTAGAAGCA